>JBJTJJ010000419.1:0-2604 GCA_046095445.1 Sediminibacterium sp. | reverse complement strand
GGTCTATCCTGTGCAGATTGCCCCAATCCGGTATTGTATACCTTGACCAACCGAAATTATCTGGTCTCTGGTGTCAACCAATTCTTTTGTTCTGATACGGCAACACTGGCAGTGAATGTCTATTTTCAGAATCACCTGGCGCTGCCGAATACCTTTACCCCCAATGGTGATGGAAAGAATGATATCTTTTATGTTATCTCGGGCGAGACGGTTTTGCGCGTTAACCAGTTTCAAATTTTCAGTCGTTGGGGAGAGAAGGTGTTTGAGACAGCCAATGTACTACCCAATGATTATTCAGGAGGATGGGATGGGAACTTCCGGGGTAAACCTGCTCCAGCGGGTACGTATGTGTATGTACTGATTTTGGGATTAACCGATGGAACAACTGAAACACATCGGGGAAATATAACCTTATTGCGATGAAGGTTCGTCAACTCTTATTGGTTGGCTTATGGATGTGTTTTGCTCGCAATTTGCAGGCACAGGATCCGCATTTCTCTCAATTCTTTTCCTCACCACTTACGCTTAATCCCGCATTCACCGGCTACTTCAATGGTGATCTACGGGTGGCGGCTAACTCTCGCAATCAATGGCCATCATTTAATAACGCCTATTCTACTATTACTTTTTCGGTGGATGGCCCGATCATGTCTTCAAAAATTCCTACTCGAGACCGGATGAGTGTCGGATTGATGGGTATGAGCGATCAGTCGGGGGGAGGAATTCTCAAAGAGAATTATCTGGGATTGTCTATGGCGTATCGAAAAGGACTGGACTACAACGGAGACTTTTCTCTCACTGCCGGATTTCAGGTAATGTATGGAAGCTTTGCTTTCAACAGATCAATGTCTGCTTTGGAAGACCAGCTCGACGTGGGTGGATTTGTATTGCCTACCGCCGATCTGGCAACCCTGGGTAGCGAAAATAGACAAGTGGCAGATGTGCAGGCAGGCTTATTGTATACCGGACTCTTCCCCAACGATGTATATGTTTATGCTGGGGCATCCGTTTACCATCTTATGGAACCATCTGTAGGATTTGGCAACAACAGCTATCCGCTGAACAGACGCTATAACCTGCATGGTGGGGGGTATCTTCCAATAGGAGCCAATGCCACATTGCATTTCAGCACACAGTACCAAAAGCAATATCAATACGAGGAGCTCACGTATGGAGGAGCTGCCAGCTATTTTATTGTATCCGGCGAAAACAATTATGAGGTCTATGCGGGCTTTTGGGTGCGCAATGGAGAATCCTATATTCCGTATCTCGGTCTTGAATGGAACGGATGGCGTGCAGGATTTAGCTATGATCTGGCCTATGGAAACAGTAAAATCAACACGCCCTACAGCCGCTCAACGGAATTCTCACTGATCTATCAGTACAAGAAAAATCTCTCCCGCAGAAATCTTCGTTGTCCGGTTTTCTGATCTTTCAATGTGTTTTGTTGATCAGGTTCTTTATTTTCACATTAATAAGTTCAAATAAAATGGTACTCACAATTACCTGCCTTGCGCTAATCAGTTTTTTATGGTCGCCTGTTCCGAAAAACCTGCCGCCACTGATACTTCATTAACTGTCACCGTTGAGAGTACCCCTTCAGGCGGATGTTTTTTGCACGCACTGAATAAGGACAGCACATTTCTATAATTGAGTTTTGAAAATGGTAAGGCAAGTGGGAAGTTCTTTTGGCTGCCTGATCAGAAAGACCGTGCCAATGGAGTATTGGAAGGAACCTATCAAGGTGATACCATCCCGGTGAAATACACGTATATGATTGAATGAATGGTGCAGGAAGAAGACAAGATTCTGGTATTGGAAAGAGACAGCATCAGTGTTTTATATGCTCCACTGGAAGTAAAAGACAATAAGTTTACTATTAAAGACGAAAAGGAATTAAAAGTTGCCATTAGAATGGGAAGGGCTGATTGCGCTACCATGCAATTCCCTGAATTCAAAAAGGAATAAGCAACTGCGGTTTTTTACAAATAGTCGGTTATTGGATAATAGGAAGTTTAATTCTTGCGAAACTCTGTAATGATATAACCCACTTCCTCATCTGCGATTCGCTCGTCGAAGTCATAATAAAGTGAGGTGGGAAATCCATAAGTTGAATCGTAGAGCACAGATTTTCTGGTAGGATTTCTGGCATCGCTATCCTTGATAAAACGGAAAAACTCAGGCATGGTTTTTAAAATAACATAGCTTTTAGCCCGGTCATAGGGTATACCATTGACAGAAAAAATAGTGTCAGCTTTCACCTGAATCCAGTGAGGTCCGATGGTTTCGGGTAAACAAAAGCAATTGATACGTAAGAGATATTCATAGGCGTGTATGTTTGCTTTTTCCCATCACTGTTCCGGAGACATTTTTCAAGATTGGCTGCCGGCGGTTTACAGCTAAATACCAGGAACGAACAAAAGCTAATCAATGAACGAATTGCTGTTTTATCAGCAGCACTCTTACTAATCAATTTCATATTCAAGTTTCATAGTGATAGTTGCGGTTTTCTTTTTAGAGCTCGTATTGAATGAGCCGCCCCAGGAATAATCTTCATTCGAGTTTTGTGCTACGATTTGGAAAATACCCTGGTTGGCATTTTTC
>JBJTJJ010000418.1:0-6388 GCA_046095445.1 Sediminibacterium sp. | reverse complement strand
TAAGATTTCGGTTACAAAAAAACAGCAAAAGAATCAGATTATGGAAGAAACTTTCTCACATTGTTTCAAAAAAAAAGGCAAAACCTGTTGGGATTTTGCCTTTGTAGTAAGGTGAAATACATTTTATTTAGTTGGAGCTTCTGTCGCTGATTCTGAAGTAGATGGTTCTTCTGTTGTTTCAGCAGCTTTTTTCGTGGCACGACCGCGACGTGTTTTCTTCGCCGGCTCGGCAGCTTTTTCAGCAGCTTTCCCATAAATCTCATTGAAATCAACCAGCTCGATCATCGCTTTTTCAGCGTTGTCACCGGGACGAATGCCGAGTTTCAGGATGCGGGTATAACCACCGGGGCGGGCAATCACTTTTGGTCCGATGACGGTAAAAAGCTCTTTTACAGCAGCTTTATCCTGCAGGTGACTGAACACAACGCGGTGTTGGTTCATGATGGTTTCCTTGTTCTCGTTTTTCTTGGTTTTTGAAATCAGCGGCTCTATGTAGGTACGCAGGGCCTTTGCTTTAGCCAACGTAGTTACAATTCGCTTGTGGGTAATCAGTTGACTGGCCAGGTTGCTGAGGAGGGCGCTGCGGTGGGCTTTCTTGCGGCCCAGTTTGTTGACTTTGTTTCCGTGGTTCATGACTGTTGTTTTTGAACCCGCACCGTGTCAGGAATTGCGGGTGTTGGCAGCAGGGCTGCCGGGTTAAAAAAAACTGCCCATTCCTTTCGGAGTTGGGCAGTGTTGATTAGTTGTCGAGGTTGTCGAGACCCAGTTTATTCAGATCCATGCCGAAGCTAAGACCTCTTTCAGTCAATACCTGCTCGATTTCAGAGAGGGATTTCTGACCGAAATTTCTGAATTTCATCAAGTCTTCCTGTTCGTACTGTACCAGTTCGCTCAGACTATTGATTTTCGCTGCTTTTAAGCAATTGAAAGCACGCACAGAAAGATCGAGGTCTTCGAGTGGGGTCTTCAATACTTTGCGCAGTTGCAGTACGTGTTCATCTACCACATCTTCTTTCTTATCTTCTTTGTTATCGAAAGTGATGTTTTCATCAGTGATGATCATCAGGTGTTGAATCAGGATGCGGGAAGCTTGTTTAACAGCTTCTTCCGGGTGAATGGTACCATCAGTAGAAACGTCTAATACCAGTTTTTCGTAGTCAGTTCTCTGTTCAACGCGGTAATTTTCTACAGCATACTTTACATTTTTGATGGGAGTATGAATAGAGTCGATAGCGATATAACCAAAGACTGAATCTTTTACTTTGTTCTCTTCTGCGGGTACGTATCCGCGACCTTTACCGATGTGGAGTTCTATTTCCATTTTGGCAGAGGTATCCATGGTACAAATTACCAGATCCGGGTTCATCACCTGGAAGCTTTGGGAATGTTCACCAATTATAGCAGCGGTGAATTCAGTTCTGCCTTTCACTGTCAGTACGATGCGCTCGTTCAGTACTTCATGATCTACTCTGCGCTTGAAGCGTACTTGCTTCAGGTTCAGGATGAGTTCAGTAACATCTTCAGTAATTCCCTTGATGGTGGCAAATTCGTGGTTGATGCCTTCGATTTTGATACCAACAATTGCATAGCCCTCGAGAGAGCTCAGCAATACCCTGCGCAGGGCATTACCTACCGTGAGACCGAAGCCGGGCTCCAGTGGACGGAATTCAAACTGTCCCTCGAATTCAGAGGATTTTTGCAGAACGATTTTATCGGGTTTCTGAAAGCTTAATATGGCCATTTTTTTCTTGTTTTCTGTTGGGTAATGGTAGTTTGTTTCTTGACCTTTTGAAACGACAATCGGCCGGAGTGTGTTCCGGCCGGAATCGGGTTATTTAGAATACAATTCTACGATCAGTTGTTCTTTAATGTTTTCGGGTACATTCTCTCTTTCCGGGAAGGTGATAAAAGTACCTTTCATTTCAGTTTCATTCCAGTCGATCCAGCTGAATTTTGGATTCTTTCCACGATTCTTGCTGGTTACAGATGAATTGTTTGCGCTCTTAGGTCTGTACGCAATTACATCACCCGGCTTACACTGATAAGAAGGGATGTTCATTACCTCACCATTTACGGTGATGTGCTTGTGGTTCACCAGCTGACGAGCTTCCGGACGGCTGGCTGTTAAGCCCATGCGGTAAACTGTATTGTCTAGACGAGCTTCCAATAATTTGATTAGGTTTTCACCGGTTACACCCTTGAGGCGCTGTGCTTCTTCAAAGGTTTTGCGGAACTGGCGCTCGAGTACACCATAGGTATACTTGGCTTTTTGCTTTTCGCGCAACTGAAGGGCATATTCACCCAATGTTTTGCGTTTGCGAGCAGCACCGTGTTGTCCGGGAGGATTGCTGTTTTTACCCAACCATTTCCCGTTGCCGAGAATCGGCTCACCGAAAATGCGGGAAATTTTTGTTTTGGGGCCTGTGTAACGTGCCATAGTACTAGTTGATTTTTTAGTGACGGTGACCTATCAAAAAATCTAAAATAGATGGGTCACCCGGTTATTAAATCCGGTCATGCCGGTTTGATTAAACTCTTCTTTGTTTGGGTGGACGGCATCCGTTGTGGGGCAGCGGAGTAACGTCTTTGATAGAAGTTACTTCGATACCGGACTGAGCGATGGAGCGGATGGCGCCTTCTCTACCGGTACCTGGTCCTTTTACGAATACATCCACTCTTTTCAGTCCTGCATCCAGTGCTGTTTTAGCAGCATCGGCAGCAGCAGTCTGAGCAGCATAGGGAGTATTCTTTTTAGAACCCTTGAAGCCCATCTTTCCTGCACTGCTCCAGCTGATAACTTGGCCGGACTTGTTGGTAAAACTGATGATGATGTTGTTGAAAGTAGCAGAGATGCGCACTTCACCGGCGGCGTCTACTTTTACTACTCTTTTTTTCGCAACAGCTTTGGGGCTGTTTTGTGCTTTTTGTGGTTTAGCCATTTTTTTGTTTTGAGGTAGTCATTTAATTCATTCCGCCTGGGCGGAAACCTGATTGCTCTCCTTTCTTGCGAAGATCCAAGCGCTCAGGATTTATTCGAACGGCCAGCGGCCGATCAATTATTTTTTAGCTGCTTTCTTCTTGCCGGCAACTGTCTTACGTTTACCTTTTCTTGTGCGGCTGTTGGTTTTGGTACGCTGACCGCGAACCGGCAGACCTTTTCTGTGACGGAGACCACGGTAACAAGCGATATCCAACAAACGCTTGATGCTCATAGAAACCTCACTGCGCAAAGCTCCCTCTACTTTGAACTCAGCATTAATGATGTTACGGATGGCAGCTTGCTCATCATCGTTCCATTGATTTACTTTTTTATCGAAATCAATACCTGCTTTATCCAGAATGTACTGGGCAGTAGAACGACCAATTCCAAAAATGTAGGTCAGTCCAATTTCCCCTCTTTTATTTTTTGGGAGATCGATACCGGCGATACGAGCCATAATAAGTATTTTGTTGGTGGATGATGTTTAAATTAATTGAAGAGCAATTCTCTCAAGGCATTATCCCTGGCGCTGCTTGAAGCGGGGGTTTTTCTTGTTGATTACGAATAACTTGCCCTTGCGCTTCACGATCTTGCAATCGATACTTCTTTTCTTGATGGAAGCTCTAACTTTCATAACAGTAGTTTTTCTTTGTCTGTGGTAACCTGTTGGTTCTATTTATTTATACCTGAAAATGATCCTTCCCCTTGTTAAATCGTAAGGACTCATTTCGACACCTACTTTATCGCCAGGCAAAATCCGGATGTAGTGCATCCGCATTTTTCCCGAGATAGTAGCAAGTATTTCATGCCCGTTTTCCAACTTAACCCGGAACATGGCATTGCTCAGTGCTTCCTGAATGACGCCGTCTTGTTTGATCAGAGGTTGTTTGGACATACGATTTTTGGGGCTGCAAAGATACGCACTCCGTGTCAGATAATGAAAAAATCGTGGGTAAATATCCGTTTTTTGTGGAAAAACTGCCCCCTCCGGCCCCTTTAAACGGCAAAATAGGCCATTTTCTAGTTCAGCAGGTTAACCGGGAGTATGATTTCCCATCGATTTCTGCCTGTTCCCGGCTGCCAATTGGGTTGAAGCAACCGACTGTACCTGAACCCGATAGTAACCGGCAACTGGTTCCACCACCTTGTGTCAAAATACACCTCCGTGCCGGCAGAATTGAATAATCGTTGCTGCCCCGTTCTTCGGCTGACACCAATCGTATGGTCGTAGAAAAGAGCCGCCCGCACCCGCAACAGGTATACTATCTGAGCCAGTCCTTTTTCAGGATATATCAAAGGAAAATGATAGTTCAGGTTTGCCCCCAGCAAGTCGGGATAATCAATTGCCTGATAACCCCTGGCAAAGGGAAACCTATTGGAAAAAAAGTACTGTCTGGCAGTATCACGTGTTTGCCAGGCAGCCGATACGATCCAATGATGTACAGGCGAAAATCCGGGCAACCAAATCGTTCCCCGCATGAGCCATTGCCGGGCGGTTCGGTCTGCCAAAGACTGGCGGTGGGTCAACTGAAGAGCATGCGCAAAACGGGGGAAAATCTGTTGGCGGGATTGCTGCACCTGACTGGAATAATTGATAGCAGTTTCCCATAACCATTGCTCATACCCTTTCAACCATTTGCTTGCTTGTCCGGTATAATTGACCCGGTTCCATTGAATAGTAGACTGAAAATTGAAGAAACGAAAGCGCTGCTGGCCGGAAAAGTTGAGTGGGAGTCGAAAACCGCCATAAGCACCCCCTTCATTGTAATTGATCACTGTATCAGCATTCCATTGAATCGTTCGGTTCCAGGTTTGCTGAGCACCTACTAAGGGTTGTACATAGGTGCCACCAAAAATACCATCATAACTAACCCGATGGCTACCCTCATTCTGATTATATAGATACTGGAATTGGTGGGTTAATGTTTTCAGCAGGTTTTCACCATACACGGTCAGACTGTATTCCGGTAATTCAAAGAAGGGACGAAAACTGTGCAAATTCAGGGGTTGTTGCAAGGTTCTGAAACGTCGAACAGCAAACATACTGTTCCCGGTAGTATCTGATAAATTCATTGTCAGGGGTTCTTCGGGCAACCCCTGCAAGACAGGAAACAACGCATCACTGATCACCATTTTTTTCCACTGTGGTTCCATCAGTGCCAAACGATGTCCGTTACCTGTAAAATATGTTGCCACCAGTTGCTGCTGATTCAATAGGGCACCCTGGTAGGCACCTGTTGTGAAAGAAGCCAGGCGAAACAATGATTTATTATCTGCCGGCACTATTGCCCAAATTTCATCACTACCATTACCGGTTGTAGTAAACAACAAGGTATCCTGTTGATTTTGTAGTTGAGAAATAATGCGATTGGTCCATGGCAACAAAATTTGGAGTGTATCACTTTCTTTTCCGTTATGATAAACCAAACTCATTTGTCCCTTATTATTTCTCGCAGTGGCAAACCAACCTGCTTTGGTGCAGGCAAATCTGGGCTCTGCCAGTTGATGGTACGGAAGCTGCACACGTTGTTCAATGTTTCCGGATGTATCCATTAAGATGATGGCAGCATCTTGTCCGGGTAACAACTCAGCCGCGAGTATTCGCTTCCCATCAGCATCAATATCGGGTGTTGCCAGTTTGGCTGTTTGAACAACTGATTGGCTTTCTCCTGTTCGGGTGTTTAGCATGACCAGTCGGCTAAAATCATGGTTACCCCATCTTCTGTCCGGATCATAGGATGCATAAACAATTCTTCCATTGCGGTAGGAGAAGAAATCATCTATGGCAATCCACCTGTCCGCAATTTTTTCTTCTTTGCCTTCCCGACTCACTCTAACAAATCCGGGAATTGCTCTATCATCTTTTTTTACAACAATCACATGATGATCATCTTCCCTCACCGGCATCAGGTAATCAGTTACTCCTTTTTCTCCGATGGGTGTGATGAACTTTGTTGTTGTGGAATTATCATTGAGGTTCCTTTTGTATTCACTCATGGCATCCTGAACAAATGTGTCAAAAGACTTTCCGGTATGTCGTTGGATGGCAGATTGAAAAGGATAGAAAAGAGTTCTAACTGCAGCTGCTTCTTTGCTCACTTTCTCCCAAAATTTTTCTCCATATTTTTTCCTTCCGTGTGCAACCAGGAGATAACCCAGCGCATAATGGTCGGGCACATATTTTCTGAGTGATCCATTACGCAGATAGGCATAGTCCTTTGGTGGATTGCTTTGCCAAAATGCCGGCAACTGATTCATAAAGCGAGGGAGTCTGCCCCTTCCCTGCCCTGTGAGGCGTGTCTCCTGATCTACTGCTTCTCCTTCAAAGAACCAGTCCGGCACGGAAAGTGCATTGGCAAGTGCCTGACCTTGTTCCCCCAGCAAGAATCGCATGGCTTTTGAAAGGCC
>JBJTJJ010000417.1:0-8291 GCA_046095445.1 Sediminibacterium sp. | reverse complement strand
ACCCACCGGGAAATCAGGGCAGTGTTTATTCGGGTGAAATTGGCAGCTATGCCGCAGTTTTTGAAAAAACACCGGTGGATAGCGGTTCAAAAGATGAAAACGCTACCATTTCCACGCATAATTAATAGCTGGCTGGATGATAGCTTGTGAGCGGTTAATATGGGGAAAAGCGGCACCTTCGATATAGTGCAGAAATGATATTTTTGCAAGAGGGGTTAAGTTCACCCGCATTGGTTACTAAATATATCCGTTTGGACCATCATTCGATTTTCCAGTTGCTACAACCCAATCTTCTACTGTCTGCTACACAGACACAGGGTACGACATTCCTGTTGATTGTTTTGATTATTTTGTTATTCCTATCCTTTGTTTTATCCGGAGCAGAAGTTGCTTTTTTTTCACTGACCTTCAAAGATGTCAATCTTATTAAAACTAAGCAGCAACCCTCCTATTCCCGCATCCTTCAATTGCTGGAAGACCCCACTATTCTGCTGGGTTCCCTTTTAATTGCGAATAGTTTTATCAATATTTCCATTATCATCATCTCCAATCTTCTCATTGATGATCTTTTCCCGTTTGAGAAACTGCAGGCAGAATGGCTTGAGTTTCTTATCAAAGTAGTACTGGTTTCTCTGCTCTTAGTACTATTGGGAGAAATCATGCCTAAAGTACTTGCTACACAAAACAACATTCGATTTGCCAGAGATTTTGGCGGCGTCATTCTCATTATATACTATGCTTGTAGCAGGCTGGCAAAATTTCTGGTGACTTATTCCGATTGGATTGAAAATAAACTGGCACATCGTTCCAGAGGTGCTGTGAGTCTGGAGGAATTGGATCACGCTATTGATCTGACTTCCGAGTTGACCGCTACTGAGAATGAGAAAAAAATTCTCAAAGGCATTGTGAAGTTCGGCAATATCACAGTGAAGCAAATCATGAAAACCCGGGTTGATGTGAATGGAATCGCAGAAAACACCGGTTTTACTGAGTTGGTGACACAAGTAAAAGAACTGCGCTATAGTCGATTACCGGTTTATCAGGATGACCTGGATAATGTCATTGGAATGATTCATACCAAAGACCTGTTGGCACATTTGCATGAGTCTTCTGATTTTCGCTGGCAGTCGTTGATCCGACCGCCCTTCTTTGTGCATGAACAAAAATTCATAGAAGACCTGTTGAAGGAATTTCAGCAAAAGCGTATCCACTTTGCAGTGGTGGTAGACGAGTTTGGTGGCACCAGCGGTATTGTTACATTGGAGGATATATTAGAAGAGATCATTGGTGATATCAAAGATGAATTTGATGACGAAGAAGCCAGTTATAAAAAAATTGATGATAACAACTATCTCTTTGAGGGAAAAACTATGATCAATGACGTATGTCGGATCATGGAATTGGAAAAAGATACTTTCGATGCAGTAAGAGGGGAGAGCGATTCATTGGCAGGACTGGTCCTGGAAATTGCCGGTGAGATCCCCAAACCACAACAGGTAATTCAATCCGGTGATTTCGAATTCACCGTTTTGGATGTTGTAAAAAACAGGATCAATAAAGTGAAAGTGACCATTCAACAATCTTCCAACGTATAATCATGCAGCAACCCATACGTATCGTTCCCTTCATTTTCTTTTTGGGCTGCTTACTGTTTATTTTTTCCTGTAACAGTACCTATACACCTAAACCTGCCGGTTATTTCAAAATCGATTTTCCCCAACGGGCCTACAGCAGTTTCGATGTGCCGGGATACCCTTATACTTTCGAATATCCTGTTTATGCCAAGATAGTGAAGGACTCCACTTATTTTGGTGAGCCGACTGAAAACCCCTGGTGGATCAATGTAGAGTTTCCCGATTTTAATGGCAGGATCTACATCAGTTATAAAGAGATTGGAAAAATTAAACTCGATACATTAATCAGAGATGCCTATCGACTTTCCAACAAGCACAATACCATGGCTTATTCCATCGAGGACACTGCTTTTATAACCCCCAACCGTGTACCCGGGGTCTATTTCACCGTGGGCGGTAATGTGGCTACAGCCCATCAATTTTTTGTGACCGATTCTGTTCGTCATTTTCTCCGGGGTGCGCTCTATTTCGATGCAACTCCCAATGCAGATTCATTGGGAATAGTAAATGACTTTTTATTGACAGATATGAAACACCTTGTAAATACTTTGCGATGGAGGCAACGATAGGATGAAATTGAAAGTGTAACTTTACATTCAATACAATTTATGATAGCAATTGATCAAGTGCTGGTAAGCGATGAAATAGTAGAGGAACAGTTTGTGTGCAACCTGAGCCGCTGCAAAGGGGGTTGCTGTGAAGATGGGGATGCAGGTGCTCCACTCGAAAAAGCAGAGTTGGCGGAATTGGATAAGGCGTATGAAATCATAGAGCCATACATGACGGCTGCGGGGAGGACTGAAGTAAAGCGTTCGGGACGCTATATGTACGATCGTTCTTTTGGTTGGGTGACCCCCACCCTCAACGGGGCCTTATGTGCTTACGGCAGAAAAGATGCCAATGGAGTGATTCTTTGTGCCATAGAGCAGGCTTACCTGGATGGTAAGATTCAATGGAAGAAACCTATCAGCTGCCACCTGTTCCCGATACGAATTAAAAAAAGCCGGAAAGATCCGGATATTGAATACCTGAACTATGAACCCAGACAAGATCTTTGCCAATCTGCCTGTTCTTTGGGTAAAGAACTTAAAGTTCCAGTTTATACCTTTGTAAAAGATGCTTTGATTAGAAAGTACGGGACTGATTTCTATGAGGCATTAACTGCAGCAGCCGAAAGATTAAATAAGGGAAAAAATCATCATGAGTAAAACAGCTTCCTCTTTTATTGCCAAGAGTACAATCAAGGCCGCCGATCTGGAACACCGGCGCAAAATCAATTTCAATATTGGCAAGTACAACGCTACGGTACCTCAGGGCAAGAAACAATTCACTTCCTTGGGCAGTAGTCGGCAGTTGGCAAAAAATAGAAAATGGGAAGCCATTGAGCACCTGGATAAATACTTACTTGAATTTGAGGAGCGCATCACTGCAAGAGGTGCACAGGTGATTTGGGCAGAAGATACCCAACAAGCATTGGATGCCATTGGTAAAATCTGTCGGGAGAAAAATTGTTCTACACTGGTGAAAAGCAAAAGCATGGTAACAGAGGAAATTCACCTCAATGATTTTCTTGAGCAACAAGGCATAGAAAGTGTGGAAACTGATTTAGGTGAATATATTCAGCAGCTAGATGGTGAGCCGCCCTATCACATAGTTACCCCTGCTATGCATAAAAGCAAAGAAGATGTCGCTAAACTATTTGCCGAAAAATTAGGCACACCCGCACATTTGACTCCTGAGGAATTGACTCTTGTGGCTCGTAAAATATTACGGGAGAAATATACCACAGCAGAAGTAGGAGTAACCGGGGGTAATTTTATTTTGGCAGATATCGGTGGTATTGCGATAACAGAAAATGAGGGAAATGCGCGCCTGAGTTGTTCCTGGCCATCCACACACATCGTGGTAGTCGGTATTGAAAAAGTATTGCCTTCAGTTCATGATTTATCTCTTTTCTGGCCGTTGCTTTCCACCTTTGGCACCGGTCAGCAGGTAACTGTTTATAACTCTATCGTTACAGGTCCGCGTCAAGCCGGGGAAAGCGATGGTCCTGAAGAAATGTATGTTATCTTATTAGACAACGGGAGAACTCACTTATTGGAGCAACCGGATTTTCGTCAGGCACTCTATTGCATCCGTTGTGGTGCCTGCCTGAATGCTTGTCCGGTATACAAAAACATTGGTGGTCATTCCTATGAGACCACGTATAGCGGTCCCATCGGAAAAGTGATCACGCCACACCTGAAGGGTCTGGATGACTATCAACATCTAAGTTATGCCTCCTCCCTTTGTGGTAATTGCACCGAGGTTTGTCCGGTTAATATCCAACTTCATGAGATGCTACTCGATAACAGGCATGAAGCGGTAGTTCAGGGAATGAGCAACATGGGTGAGCGGCTTGCCTGGAAATTCTGGAAAATCGCGAGTTTGAATCGGAGTCTGCTTAATATGGGCAATGCACGTTTGAAAAACTGGGTGGTCAATCGCGCTTTCAAGGGATGGACAGCACATCGCAGTGATCTCGATTTTGCCGGCAAGACCTTCAACGAGTGGTGGAAAGAGCAGGAAACATCCCAATGATCTATTCATTCTTACATGTCAACACCGGAACTATCTTGTCTGGTTTATGCTGAAGCGGGTAGTCCGCGACTTTCTTATATCATAGATGTTCTCTGGAATCAGCAAGCTGCAGTTACCAGTGATATAGAAGAGTTCCTTTCTTTTGGTGGGGATAAAATCCAATATACACCGAAACGTATCTGGCCGAATATTTTGCACATAGAAGCGCAAGGATTATTGCACAGCAGTGATATTGTTTCCTGTGATATTGCTATGAAAGAATGGGAATCATTGCCTGTATTTTTTTACGGCAATGGAGATATTCCATTTGATTGGTTGGCTGCTTCCTTCTATCTAATCAGTCGGTATGAGGAATACCTGCCCTACCAACCCGATCAGTATGATCGTTTTCCGGCAACTTTTAGTCTGGCATATCATCACGATTTTTTACAGCTTCCTTTGGTGCAAGTATGGACAGCCCGGATAAGGGAAAAATTTCAATTGAATTCTTTACCGGAAATGCCGGAGGAGCCGGATATACAGGTGACATTTGATATGGACGAGCTTTTTCAATATAGTCATTTGCCTACTGGCAGAGGATGGATGCGCCTGGCTAAAAATGTATTGAAATTGAAATTTGAAGCTGTCGTCACTCAATTGAAAGTTACTCTGGGAAGCATCAAAGATCCTTATGATCATTGGCAAGATAGCTGGCATCTGTTGGAATCTTTGCGAAAAAAGCCGGTGTTCTTTTTTTCCGGCGCCAATATAAATAGAGGTAATGACAGGCAATTAAGTATTGAGCATCCCGCAACCAAAGCGATATTCCAACATTGTGAGGAGAAGGGCTTCATTGGCTGGCATCCCTCTTGGACTGCTTCGCAACAACAATCCCTTTTGCAAGAAGAGCTAAACCGGCTTCAGCGAATTGCAATGCATCCCTTAGAACATAGTCGGTATCATTATCTCCGATTTCAGTTACCTACTTCATACCAGCAACTTGAAGAGTTAGGGATCAAACATGAATATAGCATGGGTTATGGAAACTGTAATGGATTCCGGGCAGCTTATGCTGACCCGTACCCTTGGTTCGATTTGTCCAAAAATGTTGTCACAGAGCTGATTGTTCATCCCTTTTTTTATATGGATACTGTATCGATTTTTCAGCGAATGGAATCGCCTGAAACTGCTTTGAATTTCATTGAAAATGTAAAGTCAAGATGCCGGGGTGTAGTGCGGGAATTACAGTTGGTTTTTCATCCACATGCATTGGCGGAAAAAGATCGGAGAGATTTACTGACAAATATCCTAAGCCAATCTGCTATTACACAGCGTCAGCATCTGTAGGCGGCATGTTTTCTTTTTCTCTGTGTATACTTTTATTAACGACATACACTCCGGCAAGTGTTACCAGCGAGCCAATAATAATCGGCAGTGTAAGATGCTCGTCGGTCAGCAATGCTCCGGTGAAAATGGCAACAATTGGATTCAGGTAGGCGTATAGAGAAGCGATAGCAGGCTCTAAATTTTTCATGGTATAGATGAAAGCTACAAAAGCAACGACAGAACCTGCAATAACCAGATAGGCAATTGATAGCCAGGTAAGTGCCGGTAGTTGACTTATAGCTATAAAATTTCCGGTGCTCATTGAAAGAATAAGAAGGAAGAAAGAACCGATAAGCATTTGCCAGCCGGTAGCAAAATAGGGATTGATGGTGAATTTGTTTCTGGCAATTAGTAGGGTGGCAATGCTCCAGCCGAGCATGGAAATAAATGATAGGAGCATACCTGTTAGATAGCCGGTTCCGGTGGCATGAAATGCATTGCTGTATAATACAACTGCAATTCCTCCAATACCTAGCAGTAATCCGACAAAAGTTTGTGTATTGATTTTTTTATTACCCAGCCAAGCCACCTCCATAATAACAACACAAAGCGGGTAGAGTGATGCAATTAGTGAACTGAGTCCGCTTGAAATGAATTTTAAACTAACTGTAGCGAGGCCATTTGAGCAGACAAACATGAGAATTCCCATCAATACCAACCACCCCAGGTGTTGACGCTTGGGTAATTTTTCTCCTCTCAAGAGAAACCAACTCACCAGTATGGTACCTGCAATGAGTTGTCTGATGCCGGCTACCTGAAGCCCCGGTGCTTTTTGTACGGCCAGTTTACTGGCTACCCAGGTAGTTCCCCAAAGCACACTGGTCAACGCCAGCGCTCCATATGCTTTTTGTTGTCGGGTCAAATTAATTGTAATCTTTTTATCAGTGTCTGAAATGCCTCATACCTGTTAATACCATGGCAAGTTGATGTTCTTTGCAATAGTTAATACTGTCTGCATCGCGCACTGATCCTCCGGGTTGTACAAATGCAGTAATTCCTGCCTGATGTCCCATCTGCACACAATCATTGAATGGGAAGAAGGCATCTGAAGCCAGTACCGCACCGGTTAAATCAAAGTTGAATTGTTTGGCTTTTTCCAATGCATGTCGCAGGGCATCAATTCTACTGGTTTGTCCGCAACCCTTGCCAACCAGTTGCTTATTCTTGACGAGTGCTATGGCATTACTTTTTAGGTGTTTGCAGAGAATATTCGCCAGTGTAAGATCTGTTTTTTCTTTTTCAGTGGTATTTCTACCCCCTGCTTCTTCCCAGCGAGAAATGAGGTCATGATCGGTATCTTGCTTGAGTTCACCCTGCAACAAAGAACGATGCTGTTGGGTAGGAAAGACAAAGTCCGGTTGCAATTGCAACAGAATTCGATTCTTTTTGGCTGTAAGAACCGGAAGTGCATTTTCATCGAAAGCAGGTGCAATCAATGCTTCAAAAAAGATTTCCTGAATAGCTTCTGCGGTAGCTAAATTGACCGGAGCATTCGTGACGAGTACACCTCCAAAAGCACTTTCCGGATCTCCCGCCAGGGCTTTTTCCCAGGCCATTTGAACGTTTTCGGCAACTGCAGCCCCACAAACATTGTTGTGCTTGATAATGGCAAAAACAGCTTCGCCTGCAAAGGGGGAAGAGTTGGCAGTGAATTCCTGCAGTAACTGCATGGCCGCGTCAACATCTACCAGGTTATTGTAGGATAATTCCTTGCCATGCAGTTGATGAAAGACTTTCGATAAGTCACCGGTATAGGCAGCTTGCTGGTGAGGATTTTCTCCATAACGCAGTATATGCTGTTGTGGCGGATTGAAGTAATCGCTGATAGCTGTATCATATTGCTTAACTACTGCAAAAGCTTTGGCTGCCAGTTTTTTTCTTTGTTCCAGCTTAGTAGATCCGGATTGTTCAATCAGCAGTTTTTCCAGATAAGCGTAATCATCTTTAGATGCGATCACGGCTACATCTTTGAAGTTTTTTGCGGCTGAACGTATAAGGGAAGGTCCGCCTATATCTATCTTTTCAATGATGGCTTTTTCATCGCTGGTATTTCTTACGGTTTCTTCAAACGGGTACAAATCGACAATTACGAGATCGATCTCAGGAATGTTATAGGTTGCCATTTCCTGTAAGTCAGATGCCTCGTATCTTCTGCCGAGTATCCCCCCAAAAATCGCAGGATGCAAGGTTTTAACCCTTCCACCCAGAATGGCGGGATAGCCCGTGAGTGTATCGACAGCTACGCAGGGAATATTTAATTTTTCAAGCAATTGTTGCGTTCCGCCGGTGGAGTAGATGGTTACTCCGAGGCGATGCAGTTGTAATGCCAAAGAATCCAGTCCGTCTTTATAAAAGACAGAGATTAGAGCTGATTTAATTTGTTTGTCCATGATGATAAATAAAATCAGGCCGAAGGCCTGGTCACAAATTGATGATCAAAGCGCCTTGTTCACTTGTTGAATGGCATTGCAAATGTAATTGTGCTGCTTCTTTTTTCCACTCCCTGATTTTCCACATTTGGTTGCTGCCATCTATAACAAATCGCTTACAGTGTAATCTCTTCTGAAGCTCTTCCAGAGAAACTGCTGCATTCCGCACCAATATGACCCAATCTGCCTTTTGGGGTAAAAGCATCAAGGGCGTGTAATTCTTCCCGTCAATCAGTAAAATTTGCTTGTTCGGACTCCGAATCACGGGGTAGTTAATTTGGGT
>JBJTJJ010000416.1:0-7054 GCA_046095445.1 Sediminibacterium sp. | reverse complement strand
GAAGTCTGCTGCAGGAGTCACGGCTACCGTTGGTGTCTTCCTCAACTCAGCAATGCCCTCATCAAGCAAATTGATGCAGGTAGTATGCAGTTGCTGTGCATCGTCGAATTTAGGGCGCAAATTGTCGCCTTTAAACGCTTCAGAAAAAGGAACATTGCCCCACAAGTTAATAGTCATGCTTAGATTGATGGCCATCATTACTTTGGCCATACCCAAATGAGCAGTACTGTTGGAGCGAGTCGCCAATTCCTGTAAATCATAAAGGTCGGTCATGTTGTCGTAAAGACTTCTCCACAATCCACTGTAATCCACTCGGTCATAAATGTCAGTCGGACTTGAAGCGTTGGGGGAAGCGAAGTACTGCACATAGTAGTTGGGACCGGCATTGGCAACACGAAATACATTGAGTCCGGTATTCTGGGTGGTCGCTGCAAGGAGACCGTTAATGGGTGCTTCTGTTGGTCGGTTAGGGTCATTGTTGATATCTAAATACTTTTTACAACCCGTAGTTGCAACCGTCAACAATATCAATGCCCCAATAGCCGCTTGCTGTATATTGAATATCTTTTTCATAATCTTAGTATGTAGCGGTTTTAAAAGTTAACATTGAATGAGATAAAAAAGCTTCTCACGCCGGGATAAGTAAATCCGGCAAATCCATCAGCATTGCTGTCAGCATTGGTAGAACTGTTCTCCGGATCAAAGCCGGTAAAGTTCGTCCACAGGAAAAGATTGTTTCCTGTAGCAGTAACTGTGGCATCTTTGATGAGCTTCTTTTTACCCAATAGTTTGGAAGGCAGCGTGTAAGACAAACTCAACGAGCGCAATCTTACCCATCCGGCATCCTCTATGAAATTTTCTGTAACTCCACGATGAATGTTACGATAAAATCCGTCGCCATAATTCCTTCCGTCAGGGCCCACCTGCTGACCAAGCCATACTGTCTGAAGATTAGGGGCACCACCGGCTACTACTCCTTCAAACAAGCGCAGATCATTTCTATCTTCTGTGTATTTGGCAATACCGAATGCACTCATGAAGTTGCCTAATTGATTAAAGCGCTGAAAGCCACTTCTCATATCGAAAAGGAAAGAGAGGTTGAGATTCTTATAGGTAAAACTATTGTTGATACCCCAGATTGCTCGCGGCTGGGAGTTACCCAACAAGCGCTGATTGGTTACATCCCTAATGGGGAAACCTGCACCTGATCCGGTATTGGCAATCAACATGGGCAGATCTCTGCGCAAAGTAATTCTATCATCAGGTGCTGTACCATAGAAACGCTGATAAGCAATTCCATATAATCCGCCTACGGGTTGTCCTACTACCCAACGCTGAGTAGCACCACTGCTGAGATAACCAAACTGACTGCCAATAACAATGTCATTCAATCCCGGTGCCAGACTTACAACGCGGTTACGGTTACTGGTAAAATTCAGACTCGCATCCCAGCTGAAATCTTTTTCTTTTACAGGAGATCCATTGATCACTAATTCAATACCCTTGTTTTCAATTTCACCGGAATTCAGAATGAACGAATTGAAACCGGTAGTATTTGCTACCAGCACAGGATTGACTACATCCTTAGAATTGATTTGATAATAGCTAACATCCAATCCGATTCGATTATTTAAAAACTGCATTTCCAATCCTACCTCTCTGTTATCAGTAAATTCCGGACGTAAGTCGGTAGCTCCCCGCACATCATCTCTTGTCCATCCAATCACGTTGTTAACCGGCTGACCAAATGCGTTGTTGTAATAAGTATTGGTCAGGTACGGCGTAACAGGTGCAATACCAATTCTGGCAAAAGAAGCACGTAACTTTCCATAAGAAATGTATTCCGGCATTTTGAAATGCTGGCTGAAAACATATCCCAAACTAACGCTGGGATAGAAAAAGCTTTGGTTACCACTGGCCACAGAACTTGCCCAATCGTTTCTTCCTGTAACTGTTAAATAAAAGAAGTTGTCATAACTGAAAGTTGCGTCAGCAAAAACACCCATTGTTCTCAATGCTGTCTGACGGCTGTTCTGGGTCAGTAATCGAGCGTTGTTGAGTGATAATAAAGTTGGTACATCCAATTCACGACCTTCTGTCTGCTGGAAGTTAAATGTCTGATCCACCAAGTCATGGCCGGCACGTGCAGTAACACCGAATTTATCACCCAGCTTAAACTTAGTAGTGATCAGCAAGTTGCTATTGAGAATTTTATTGAGTACTCTGTACTCACCAACAAATCCAAGGGCGTTATCGGCAAAGTTGATTACACCTGCACGAGGTACTTGAGCAGGAGCAGTTGCTCTTCTGTTATCGGAAGTAAAATCATATCCCAAACGATAAGTGATGTCAAGCCAACGAGCCGGTGTATAGTTCACCGCAATATTGGAAATTACCCTGTCCACATCATCCTTGAATAAGTTATAATAAGCACCAAAAATCGGATTGTTATTGCCATAGGTCTTGTGGGTCCCATCTTCATTTTTATAATCTCTCACATCCCAACGCGGACTCCAGTAAGTTAAACTTTCATTGAAGCGATCTGCATTGTATCGAAGTCCGCCACTATTGATATAATTCACTGAAGGATTAATCTTCAGCTTGTCGCTAAGCTTAAGCGTAGCATTTACTCTGGCATTGAGATTGGTATAGTTGGTATTGGGCAGAACTCCGTTGTGCGTAAAATAACTCACAGAACTATTGATCAGCGCTCTTTCTGTACCTCCACTTACATTAATGGTATTGCGGAACTGAGAGCCCGTTTCATACGCCCGCGCATAATGATTGAAAAGCTGATCCGGGTGAGTAGGATCAAGGGCCTTGGCAGCCGCAACTCTTGGTCCGAATGAAGGAAAGAAGTCATTGCGGTTATATGTGTTATTGTATCCTTGTGTATAGGTAGTTTGTACTTCAGGAAACTTATTGACACTTTCGGTTCCCAGACTACCATTATAACTAACTTTCATTTTTCCGGTTTTGGCGCTCTTGGTAGTGATTACAATTACACCATTACTTCCCCGGAAACCATACAATGCCGTGGCAGCACCCCCTCTTAAAATACTCATGCTCTCTATATCATCTGGATTGATATCGGCCATCCTGTTACTCATTCCTCTTAACGCCGCACCAGTTCCTTCAACCACCGTACTGTTGTCAACAATCACCCCGTCAATTACGAACAAAGGCTGGTTGCTTCCCAACGCACTCTTGGGGCCCCTGATAACAATTCTGGCTCCCTGTCCGGGACCACCACCGGTTGAGTTAACCTGAACACCTGCTACCCTTCCCTGAAGTGCATTCACGAGATTCGGCTGACGACTCTCTAATAATTCTTTGTTACTGATTTCCGTAGCTGCATACCCCAAGGCCTTTTTTTGTTGCTTCACACCGAATGCAGTCACAATGACCTCACTCATGGCGGTGCCACTTTTCAGACGAATGGATAAGGTGTTGGCAGAACCAACTTCTACTTGCTGGTCTTCAAAACCAACTGCAGAAACAAACAGTGTGGTCTTTCCGGACGCAGGTACTGTGAGTGAAAAATCGCCATTCTCATTGGCATTTACTCCTTTGTTAGTCCCCTTTACAGCAATACTGGCATAGGGTACCGGCTGACAACCGGCATCACTCACCTTTCCGGTGATGGTTCTTGTTTGTGCAAAACTCCATTGCGAAGCAAGAAGCAGACACCAACAAAAAATAAGTGTTAGTTTTTTGTTCATGATAAACTGAGTTGTTAAAAATAAATGGCTTTAAAATTATTTGATTTTCAGAGTATACTATGTCATAATCATATCAAATATTTTTATAGACATCATTAGAGTACCCCTATGACAACAACACCATTTTTTTAAAAATAGTTCCCTGGTTCGGAATCCAACCGCCATGAGGATTCATTTCGGTGCTTTCGTGTTATTAGATCAAGACTTGAGCAGATTACAAATTGGTATTGGAGCGCAAAACCCAATAAATAAGGCCCGTAAAAACCAGTGTCAATGGGGCAAAAACAAACTGCTCTAAAGAGGAAGAAGAAACCAAATTTCCTACCGTATTCAGCAAAAAGAAAAAGCCAAAAATCTGCAGTAACCAGTTCACACGGCGAATAGAAAGATACTCGGGTATAAACTTTCCTTTTATCAACAATATAAAAATGAGTAAAAAATTGGCGCATAATGCAAAGCTCTCCAACTGGTACATATCTTGCCTGGATTTTATCCTGCCGCCACCCACATCATCGAAAGGAATTATTCCTACCAGCACCAAAACATGAAAAGACTGAACCAAAACAATTCCTGCGAGTAACAATACAATTGCAGTATGATGCTTTAGCCGCCAATTCATACAAAATGATGTTTGCACAAAAATAAGGTGCCGCCGGCTATTACGGTGGTCTCAATTAACAAACAATTCCTCCATACATTTGAATAAACAGAGTTTGAATAAATGGAAGTGTAATCGTTAAAAATCTTATTGTACCGCAGTTTTACACGAAAAATGTACAACTTGCAGTCAAAATCTACCGGTGCGCACTTATTCATCAGGCTTTGGGCCATCTTCTTTTCTTCACCGGCTTCTTGTATTGGCATTTGCTTTTGTAAGTTCAGCTTTAGCAATACCCATTTCCTCCCTCGCCAATACAGATACTACAAAACCGGAACCCAGGAAAACACTTCGCAACTTCATGAATCCTGATTCTCTTTCTGCCATCAATTTTTCCATTATACCTATTCCCATCGTTAGCTCTAGTCCTGAAACAGGTGTTCGCTTCGGGATGTCGCTCGATTATTTTTTCAATGCGAAAGACAAGTCATCCAGAGAAAGAAACGAAGCGCGTGCCTCCTTTGTGTACGGACAAGTTACGTACTCAACCCTTCGGCAACTAGATTTATTGGGTGCCTGGCAGGTATTTACGCGTGGGGAAAAATGGGTGTTAAGAGGTCGGGCAGGCTATAGCGCATTTGAAGAGCGGGTATGGGGAATAGGCATGAATACCGTTCCGGAAAAAGACTACTGGGAATTCAGCTACCAGCGAACTTTCGCAGAGTCACGTATTTATCGCCAAATAAAAAACAACTGGTATGGTGGTCTCACCATCAATTACAACAACACCTTTCGTGTTCGCTATTCTAAACCGGTTACCCCGGCGTTCAACTATACTGACGGAATTAATGGAAGCACCGTTTTCGGTTTCGGACCTGCCGTTTTATTTGAAAACCGCGATTACCCCTTTAGCGCCAGGAAAGGCAGCTATTTTGAAGCCCTTTTTCAAAATTATCTGCCGGTGACTGCAAATCCGTATGCCTACAGAGAGTGGATCATCGATTATAGAAAATTCCATCCCATCGGAAAAGAAAATACTTTCGGATACCAGTTTTTCACACACAATACTTCCGGAGATGTACCCCTGCGGGAACTTCCGAGAGTAGGCAACTCGAATCTATTCCGTGGTTTCTTCGGCGGTCGCTATCGCAATAAGTCATTAATGGCTGCCCAAAGCGAATATAGGTTTCAGGTTTGGAAATGGGTACACGCCTCGGTATTCACAGCCGGTGGTTTCTCTGGCGTGTCTATTAGCACCTATCACTTACCCGATTTTCTATGGACCGGTGGCGCAGGACTCCGATTCCTCGTCAACAAAAAGAACCGCATGTTTGTGCGAATGGACTATGCCCGCAACAGTACAATGGGGGGCGCTTTTTACTTGCGACTGAATGATGCATTCTAAAACATAAGTTAGTCGTCATACTTATGTTTACATCTCTTATGAGTCAAAATGAAGATAAGTAAATCGAATTGCTTATTTTTAATAGCCCTCTTCTTGCATCAATTCCTGGTTAACTATCTCCGTCATGGACAGAAGACACTTTATTCAAACTGTATCCGGAGCAACAGCAGCATCGATTTTACCTACTTCAGATCTATCTGCCCGGGTCAAAGCTGAAATTGAACGAATAAGAGAAGTACCCACACAATTTGATGTGATAGTTTTGGGGGTAGGAAGCATGGGCGCCTCTACCTGCTATCAATTGGCTGAAAGAGGTTACAAAGTTTTAGGTCTGGAACAATTTGACATACCCCACGAACTGGGGTCACATGGCGGACAAAGCCGCATTATTCGGAAGGCCTATGCTGAACACCCGGATTATGTTCCACTGTTGGAACGTGCTTACCAAAACTGGAAATCGCTGGAAGCCATCACCGGGGAGCAAGTATATTTCAAAACAGGTCTTCTATATTGCGGTGAAACCAATGACCCTTTCATCAAGGGGGTAAAAATTTCTTCTGAAAAATATACTATTCCGGTGGAGGAATTGTCACAGGAAGAGGCCAACAAAAGGTACCCGCAGTTCAAATTGCCAACCGGATACAAGCAACTGCTAGAACCCGATGCCGGATTTGTTACACCTGAAAGAAGTATCCTGCTTTATACCGAACAAGCCATTAAAAAAGGAGCATTGATTCGTACCAGAGAAAAAGTAAAAGACTGGAAACGAGAACAAGGAACCATAACCGTCACTACTGATAAAGGTCAATACCAGGCGAAAAAGCTGGTGATTACTGCAGGCCCCTGGGGTGGAAAAATGATCCCTCAATTATCTCGCCATCTAACCGTAACAAAACAAGTCATTGCCTGGATGAAGCCCAAAAAATGGGATGATTTTACTTTGGGAAAATTCCCCTGCTGGATCATTGAACACGGAGGTCATGACTATTATGGGTTCCCAATTCTTCCGGTAGGCAAGCTGGGTGGACCATCAGGCATGAAACTAGCGGTTCATTTCCCACTAGGCGAAACCACCGATCCTGATGCAGTGAATAGAAATATCAGAGATGCCGATGAAAAATTGTTAATCGATGGACTTCGGTTGCTGATACCGGATGGGTATGAATCAACTTTATCAATGAAAACATGTTTATATACCAATTCTCCCGATCAAAATTTTATCATTGATCATCTTCCCGGATATGACAAGGATGTGGCGATTGCTGCAGGCTTTAGCGGACACGGATTTAAGTTTGTAAGTGTGATAGGAGAAATAATGGCTGATCTTGC
>JBJTJJ010000415.1:0-2628 GCA_046095445.1 Sediminibacterium sp. | reverse complement strand
GTCCAAAATAATGATCTCCATGTAAGTGAGATATAAAAATATATTTAATTTTACTTATACGTATCTTAAAGCGAGATAATTGCATTTGCGTCCCTTCTCCGCAATCAATGAGCAACAGATGATCGTGCAACGTTACCACTTGTGCAGTGGGGTGTCTGCCATAAACCGGTAGGGCTGAATTGTTTCCTAAAATAGTTATGGCGAACATAGATGGAGTTAAGGGAGATTTTTTGAGAAGACAAGCAGACTGAATTTTAGCTGCTTAGATACCTGCCAAAGCGGGCATTTTAGCTTGATTTTCACTAAAATACATCAAAAAAAAAGGATTGGGGTAATATCAGCTGAATTATGTAACTTTGCACCCGAATAAAAAACAAGAAAATTTACCGGAGTCTTTAAATTTTTACAGATGTCTCAATTAACTATTGAAAAGAAACAAGCCAATTTCACTAAATACGGAGGAAGTGCGACCAATACCGGTTCCGTAGAAGCGCAAGTGGCTAACATTACTGAAAGAATCGCGCAGATTTCCAATCATCTGCAGAGTAACCAGAAAGATCATTCAACCCAGCGTGGCTTGATGCGCCTCGTAGGACAGCGTAAAAGACTGCTTACCTACCTGCAAAAGCACAACCTACTCGGTTATCGTGAACTGATCGAGAAACTGGGTTTAAGAAAATAAATTTCTCTCCCACAGTATTGTAAATTCCCAACTGATGATTCATTCCGGTTGGGTTATTTTGCTGGAAGGAACTTACTTTCTTTTTATTGCCACTGGAATGGTCTGTTACGCAGACACCTTATCATTAATTTTTTAAATTTAAAATATGTTATCACAAAAAATAAATGTTGATTTTCAACACGAAGGTCAACCTGCTATTACACTCGGAACAGGAAAACTGGCGAGACAAGCAGATGGTGCTGTTACTATCACACAAGGAAATTGTGTACTGCTCGCAACAGTTGTTGCGAATAAAGATCCAAAAGAGGGACAAGACTTTTTCCCTTTAAGTGTAGATTATCAGGAAAAATTTGCTTCAGCAGG
The DNA here is from genome assembly GCA_046095445.1 of Sediminibacterium sp. Taxonomy (GTDB): domain Bacteria; phylum Bacteroidota; class Bacteroidia; order Chitinophagales; family Chitinophagaceae; genus Sediminibacterium. Next base: position 1,583 of record JBJTJJ010000415.1, on the reverse strand, counting down.
AAGAATACCCGGCTCCTTTTTTAAACGTGAGGCAAGACTGAATGATTATGAAATTCTGACCAGCAGGTTGATTGATCGTGCCTTGCGTCCATTGTTTCCAGAGGATTATTTCTGTGATGTACAGGTATTGATCAGTCTTGTTTCCAGTGACCCTGAAATTATGCCTGATAGTCTGGCATGCCTTGCCGCTTCAGCTGCCCTGGCTGTTTCAGATATTCCTATTAAAGAAATTATTAGTGAAGTAAGGATCGCCCGCATCAATGGAAATTTCGTGATCAATCCCACCAGAAGTCAACTAGCTACTGCTGATATGGATTTCATGATTGCAGCAACTGAAAAGAACCTGATGATGGTAGAAGGCGAGGCAAAGGAATGTTCTGAAGCAGATTTGGTGAAGGCACTTGAACTGGCGCACAACGCTATTCGCATCCAAATCAAAGCTCAACAGGAACTTCGCCACCTCGCAGGTGTTACCGGAAAGAGAGATTACAAAAAACCTGAAACAGATGCTGAAATTCACCAGCAGGTAGTTAATTTCTGTCGCCAGCGTATTTATGATATCGCACGCAAAGGTTCTTCCAAGAACGAGCGCAGTGAGGCATTTAGCCAGCTTAAAGATGAATTAATGGCTCAGCTGAGTGAAACCGTTACTGATCTTCAGAAGAAGCTTGCCAAGAAATATTTTGAAGACCTGAAATGGGAAGTGGTTAGAAATATGATGTTAGATGATCGCATTCGCCTTGATGGTCGTCAATTAGATCAGGTGCGCCCACTGGCAATGGAGATTGAACCACTGCCTTCACCACATGGTTCTGCTTTATTCACTCGTGGTGAAACACAATCACTCACCACCGTTACATTTGGCACCAAACTGGATGAGTTACTGGTAGAAAGTGCTGCTAAATCAGAATATACACCTTTCCTCCTCCACTATAACTTTCCACCCTTCTCCACAGGTGAGGTTAAGATGATGCGCGGTCCGGGTCGTCGTGAAGTAGGACATGGAAACCTGGCACTCAGAAGTCTCAAGCAGATGATGCCCGGTAATGAATATGCCTACACAGTTCGTGTAGTGAGTGATATCCTCGAAAGTAATGGATCTTCTTCTATGGCCACAGTTTGTGCCGGCTCTCTTGCATTGATGGATGCGGGTGTACCTTTCAAAAAGCACGTAAGTGGGGTAGCTATGGGCCTCATCACACGTGAAGATGGTAAATACGCCATCCTTACCGACATCCTGGGTGATGAAGATCATTTGGGTGATATGGATTTTAAAGTTACCGGAACAAAAGATGGTATCTGTGGTGTTCAAATGGACATCAAAGTAGATGGTCTCAGCATGGCTGTTATGATGGAAGCATTGGAACAGGCAAGAAAAGGTCGTCTTCACATCCTCGATGCAATGTATGCATGTATTCCAGAACACCGTCCCGATGTTAAACCACATGCACCTCGAATGATCAAACTGATTATTGACAAAGAATTCATTGGGGCTGTAATCGGACCAGGTGGTAAAGTAATTCAGGAGATTCAACGCGAAACCGGAACAACCATCAATATTGAAGAAGTGGGCAATACCGGTG
>JBJTJJ010000414.1:0-7429 GCA_046095445.1 Sediminibacterium sp. | reverse complement strand
CTTCACTGCCTATACCTGCACAACTAATACCATGCTTCAAAACTCCGACCAATTGCTGATTAGCAAATACATCCAGCTTTTTTACATCCTCCCCCTGTACATTGGTATGCCCGGCCTCTCCCAAAATATCTACCAGTCCGGCCTTGTTCACTTCCACATTGATTCGCTTCGCAGCTAAACCAATATCCCGCAACAAACTACTGAGCTCCCCGGTTGCAGAGGAAAAGTTTCTGAGCTGCTGAATCGTAAACTCATCTAGGGTGAGTACCTTTCGATTGATATACATAGACAACCATTGAGTTAATCAATAACAACAGCCACTACACCCATCAAAACTTCCTGATCAATCTCACATGCACCGGTGTTTCCCGGTACTCCGTATAGGTATACCCATTATAAAAGTTGATTACATACGCCCCATTCGCATCCTCCTTCGAGGGTTGGGAAGTCCAGTAATTCCCTATTTGAAAACCGCCAATCATCTGACGATGTACGTACAATAATTCCAACTCCTCTTTATTGGGCACCCTCCATTGATCGGATTCACCCAAGCGGAAATCTTTCGCCAACTGAATTGCCTCCGACCACTTCATCATCTTCCCTGCATCTTCCTTTGCTACCAATAATCCATGTGGCACCTTCTTCTCATAACCCGGTTGACCCTTCTCTATAATTGTAACTATAATTCCTCCCTGATAACTATCGCCGGGTTTTAATCGCTGCGCACTTGCCGGTGCTACTAGTAACAAACCAAGGCAGAGCAACCCACCTGCCTGCAAAATAATTGTCCGCTTCATTTGACTTGATTTCTTTAAGCAAGGTACAAACAAAATACCAGCCGCTTCACTCACCTCCCATAGGATTCCTCTTTCACCTCCTATTCCCTGATCTGTCGTAAATTAGACACTTCAAGCTTGAATACATGTGCTATTACCTGGGCATCGAAGTGAAAAAAGATACATTCATCCACCTGAAAGACCTACAGGTGCAAGTAAAAGACCATGATCTGATCCGTCCGGTGAGGAGCGGGTTTGAATATGACACCTGGCCTATTATCATGCCGGCAGCAGATAGAAAAGAACTGGAGCTAACACTTGCCCATTGGGAACTGATTCCCGGTTGGATCAATTCACAGGAAGAACTAGCTGCGAGCAGAAAAAAATTCAATACCCTGAACGCTACCGCAGAAAGATTATTGGAAAGTCGTGTCTACCAATCTGCCGCATTAAAAAGACGTTGCCTCATTCTGGCTTCCGGTTTTTACGAATGGCGACATTATACGCCCACTGGTTCTAAAAAGCCCATTGCCTATCCCTACTATATTACAGTTAACCATCAACCTTACTTTTTTATTGCCGGCATCTGGCAAGACTGGACTGACAAAACCACGGGTGAGACCATGCCTTGTTTTTCGCTGATTACCACGACAGCCAATTCTATCATGGCAGCTATTCACAACACCAAAAAACGAATGCCCTCGATTCTTCCAGAAGAACAGGCCTACCAGTGGATTCAACCCAACCTCAGCAAAGAAGAAATCGCCCGTCTGGCAGCTTTTTCTATTCCCGACACCCAACTTTCCGCCACGACCATCCACAAAGATTTCAGAACATCTTCCACCCCTACCGAACCGTTTCAATTTGAGGAGTTACCGGAATTAGCTATTCCATAAGCCCCTGAAAACAATTATCAAAATGCTAAATATTTTAGTATTTTGCATGGTGGAATGGCTGTTTAAAATACTCTTTGACCGTAAGTACATCACGTTGAAAGCAAGACTTATCTACCTGTCCGATCAGGTGGAACGCATTGTAGTGATGGGGCGTAATCGCTCTATTACCCTGCAAAGCAACCGTCCTATGCTGGAAAACAAGGGTCTTAAAAACAAACGCATCGACTGGAAAATCATTCAGGGCACCCTGCATAACATACGGGTTCTCCAAAGCATTATACAAACACTTGAAAGGCATTTAAAAAACAATGGGCCTGTTCCTCCTCCATCGCCTTAACCTGTCTGCTGCTACCTGTATATTTGCGAAACCATGGGACAAAAAAAACTGATTAGGTTTGAAGAAATCCGGCATTTTTCCAACGTGCTGGAATACCCTGCGCAAATGAAGGGGAAGTGGAATGAATTCTTCGGCAATAACCACCCTATAACTCTGGAACTGGCTTGTGGTAAAGGAGAATACGCTGTTGGTATGGGTCGACTCCATCCGGAACAGAATTTCATTGGCATTGACATCAAAGGCAACCGCATCTGGAGAGGTGCAAAGACAGCTTTGGATGAAAAGCTGAACAACGTGGCCTTTATCCGATCTGCCATTGATCAGGTAACCAACTATTTTGTCACCAATGAGGTAGCAGGAATCTGGATAACCTTCCCTGACCCTCAATTGCGGGAATCGAGATCGAAAAAAAGACTGACCCACCCCAGGTTCCTCCGGTTATACCAACAAATGTTGGCTCCCGGTGGACGGGTGCACCTGAAAACCGATAGTCCGGTTTTATACACATTTACTTTAGAAGTAATTAACTTATTTGGACTTTCCTTGTTATATCATACGGACAATCTGTATGGAGGTGCTGATGTGTCTGCGGAATTATCCATCAAGACCCATTATGAGGCGTTGGATATAGCAGGTAGCCAACGCATCCATTATATTTGTTTTTTACTAGACCAGCCCCTTCCGACAGAAAAAGATGTGATTTTAAAAAAACAGACAAGTGAGCCAGGAATTGATTGAGGGAACAGACTTTTATTATGACGAGAACGGCATGACCGTATTTACCCGTGAGTACCATCTTAACAAGGGATACTGCTGTGGCCATGGCTGCCGGCATTGTCCTTACGACTATGTGAACGTGCCCGAACCCAGGAAATCATATTTACTACAGAGTACCAACGGTCAATCATCACCACCGACACCTGCTCATTAATTTTTTCTTGTGAGAAAGAAGAAGTCGATAGAACAACCCAGAGAAGTACTTCCTGCCGGCACGCGTGATACAGACTTTTTTACCAGGGTGTATGAAGTAGTTCGGTTGGTACCCAGGGGAAGGGTCACCACTTATGGTGCCATCGCTCGTTTTTTGGGAAGCGGAAAAAGTGCCCGGATGGTGGGTTGGGCGATGAACGCTTGTCACCATGTGAAACCACCTGTACCTGCACACAGGGTAGTGAATAGGAACGGACAACTTTCTGGAAAAATGCATTTTGGTGAACCCGACAAAATGGAGCAACTATTGAAGAAGGAAAAGATAATAGTATCCAAGGATACAATCGTCAACTTCGAACAATTGCTCTGGGATCCGCAGCAGGAAATTGAAATGCTTTGATTAGCGGTAATAGGGATGGATCATCCAATAAACTATCGGTCCTGTCACAGCTACATACAACCAAAGTGGCCAGGTAATTTTCGCCAGCTTTTTATGCAAAGTATATTCTGCTGTTAATGCGCGGTAAGCAGTGAATAGAATAAAAGGTAGAATAACTGCAGCCAGAAAAATATGGGTGATTAAAATAATGAAATAGATAGTTCTTGTGCTTCCAACAGCAAGCAATTCATTGGCATCAACTTCTCCATCGTGATTGCTGTCACCAAATTTGGCTTCTCCGGCGAGCAGGTGGTGAAGAATATAGGAAACCAAAAAGATCACCGAAAATATCAGTGCTGTCATCATCAGTTGCTTGTGCAAGTTATAGTTCCCTCTCTTGACAGCCACCAAAGCCGCTACCAGCAATACAGCTATTAATGCATTGATGAATGCATTGGCAGTAGCGAAAACATGCACATCAAATCCGGCCTCTATGTTAAGCTGAATTTTTCCCAGCAGTACGACCGCTGTAAAAACAACAACAGAAAAAATTCCGATCAGCCAATATGCTTTCTTGTCATTCTTTGCTAAAACTGGGGGTAGCATACGATTCAAATTTTTAATTGATACTATTTTCTTTTTTCTTGCGGGACTGCATAATTAGTACAAAAAATATAACCAATACCACTATGATGAGCCAGAGCCAGCCCAGTTCCTGTATTTGAATGAACAAACGGCTCTTTTTTGTCTTGTCTTTCTCAAGCAGGAGCAAGCCGATATCCCTGGAAAGCTTTAACATAGATGCCGAATCCAGTCCATTATAATAACCCCGTACTTTATAAGATTTATCGAGTAATACAAATCTGCTGGTATGTACAAAGTCCGGCGTCACCGGCTCTTCACTGAACTTATCTACTTTGAGTTCATTGAATGCAAATTCGTAGATGGCTTTTCTATCACCGGTTAGCATCCACCAGTTGTCATGATTAACACCCATCCGGTCAGCGTACTCTTTCAATACAGGCACACTATCGTGCTCCGGATCAACGCTGAAAGATATAAACTGTACGATAGAGCTATCCAGTTTTTTACGCGTATTTCCACCTCTCAGAAATGATTCCTGCAGGGTCTGCATATTGGAAGTTAATCTCGGACAAATTCCGCGGCAGCTGGTGAAGAAAAAATCGGCAACAATGATTTTTCCGGGGCGGTCATAAAGTGATACAGTGTCACCCAATTGATTTACCAATGAAATATTCGCTGTTGTATGCCAGACTGTATCATTGACGAGTTTGCCCTTTATTTCTTTTGTGACAACTGTATCCATGAGGTAGTGTCTGGGCATCTCTACAGCATTGTCACTAAACGACTGAAGCAGAAGATAGGCAGTGAGGGGCAGAACAAGTGCCAGCATCAACCCTAACAGAGCGCTTTTATTCATGCGATATGATTAAAAAACCATCGCCTCAGGCAATGGTATATGATCAAATAGTATAGAGAACAATCTATTAATGCTTACCACCTTCCGGCTTGTGCTCCTTCTTCTCCACCTTGATGGTACTTTGTTCCTTAAAATGTGGATCGTAGGTATTCCGTAGATTTTTAAAGGAATTGCCATCATATAGAAAGGCGATAATGAACCAGATGAAGAGAGCGAGAGGTACTACAATGGTCATGATAAGGTTACGAATTTCATGTTTGAGGTGCATGAAATAGGCAACGATATAAAACGCTTTTGCCATCATTAGAATTACGATAACGCCCTTTATTAAAAGACGCAGACCTACCTTCTCCAGCGGAATGCCAATCATTAAAAATCCCAAAGCCAATTCAACAATGGTGAGAATGGTAAGAATAATAGTTACTTTCCAAATCTCTTTCGTTCCTCCGCCAGATTGGTGTTCTGCATGTGTATGTTCCATAAATAAGCTTAGTAGTGTTGAGAGAAATTTATTGATACAATCAAATCAGATAAAAGCAAGTAAATACAAATACCCAAACCAGGTCTACAAAGTGCCAATATAAACCGGCTTTTTCAATCATCAGGTAATGACCACGCTTTTCAAAGCTATTATTCATGGCCATGATCAACATAATGATATTGATGATAACACCGGAGAATACGTGGAACCCATGGAAACCTGTAATGGTGAAAAAGTAATTGGTAAAGTTGGTAGAGGAGGCTGTACCATCGTGGTTGGGGAAAGGATTGAAACCCCACCAGGCACCTTCATGATAAAGGTGTGTCCATTCCCATGCCTGACAACCCAGGAACATGGCGCCACCGATGATGGTCATGATCATGTATTTGATTACACCCTTTTTATCCATATTATGACCTGCATGTACCGCCAGTACCATGGTCACGGAACTGATGATCAGAATGAAAGTCATGATACTTACGAAAACCAGGGGAGCATGCACTCCTTCAGGTGCAAAGGGGAAACTCTTGAATACTTCGTTTGGGTCGGGCCATCCATTGGAAGAAAAGCGGATGGTTCCATAAGAGATCAAAAAAGCGCCAAAAGTGAAGGCATCACTCATGAGGAAATACCACATCATGAGTTTTCCATATTCCACATTAAAGGGACTCTTTCCGCCGCTCCACAATTTGGTGGGTGTTACTGTTGTAGTTGACATGGGGCTATTGAAAATTTCGGTACAAATTTATTAGGTGTTGGGCAAAATCAGGCATTTATGTTGATCTTTTTCTTCATCTATCCGACGGCTAAATAGAACATGAATAGATAAATCCATAATACGTCTACAAAGTGCCAGTAAATACCTGCTAATTCGATGGGCAAAGGGCTGTAATTCTTCGATTTACGGCTATAAACTCCTGCCAGAAGCACGACAAGAGCAATTACACCACCTAGCACGTGCAACATGTGCATGCCGGTAATGACCAGCAAATAGGAGGCAGCAGAGTTGCTGCGCTGTCCAATCAGTTGAATGCCATCTTTTTCCAGTTGCCAGAATCCGGTTAGCTGACAAACAATGAAAATAAGTCCTAAAACAGCGGTTATTGTGATCAATTGCCGATAACGAAGCATTTCTCTGGCCTTGAATGCTTTTCCTGCCAGGTGCAGGGTTAAGCTGCTGGTGAGTATTACTGCGGTACTCAGCCAAAAGATTTTCGGCAGACTGAATTTTAACCAGCTGCCCTCATTCATCTTGACGATGTAGGCACTTGTAAATCCTGCAAACATCATCACAATGCTCGCCATGGCAACCCATAGTGTGAATTTTTGAGGATGAATGCGGGAGGAGGTGACAGTAGTATTCATATAATTATTTGGTTTGAATTCAATTGATTTTATCGGCCAGCAATGCAAGCAGAACTATGGGTAAGTAGATATAACTGCTGAACATAACCCGCCTGGCAGCGGGAACGTCCATACTAATATAGAGGCGCATACATTGGAAAACCATGAACAAGTTAGCAGCTACCAACACCCACATACTCACATAACCGGTGAGTCCAAAATAGTAGGGTAAAAATCCAACCGGAATCATCAATACAGAATACATCAATGCCTGAACAGCGGTGAAGCGTGTCGGACCTTTATCGGCAGGTAATAACTTGAAACCAGCCTTACTATAATCGGCATGAGCCACCCAGGCGATTGCCCAGAAATGGGGGAACTGCCAAAGAAATTGTAGGGCAAAAAGTATCCAGCCACCAGCATTGGTGTACGTTTTTTCTCCTACTGAAATGGTGGCAAATGGATCAATCGTATTGGTTGCAGCCACCCAACCGATCAAGCATGGTAAGGCGCCCGGAAATGCTCCTACCAACACTGCAATGGAGTTAATTTTCTTGAGTGGCGTATAGATAAAAGCATAGAGAAACAAGCTGAATGCAGATAAAAGCGCAGCACTCCAATTGAAAGCATGTGCTTCATCGCGAAAAAAATATCCAATGATTACGATACCAATTATCCCTGCTATCGCAGCAAAAGTATATGCTTCCTGCTGAGTCATTCTTCCGGCAGCTACTGGCCTGGAATCAGTGCGCTTCATCATAGCATCTGTATCTGTTTCCTGTGCCTGGTTGATAGCTTTAGCACTACCGGTCATCAGCATGACTGCCAGGAAAAGCCCACCGATC
>JBJTJJ010000413.1:0-6706 GCA_046095445.1 Sediminibacterium sp. | reverse complement strand
ACACAACAAAGACTGGATGAGATCCTCGACAAAATCAATCAGCAGGGAATGGATGGATTAACTCAGGAAGAAAAAGAATTCCTGCGCAAGGCATCAGAATAAAAATGGGTTGTTACTTATGCAGACATGTTGAAAACACGCAGAACTGTTTTCAGCTAAATGGAGTAACTTTCTGATGTTATGGCAGTTGCTTTCATTCGGCGGTTCACCAGAAATATTTTATTCGGACTTAATATTCTTCTTGTCATTGGGCTCTTATTGTCTTCCTGGTTAGTGAATCATTCTTTACCTATCGGCTGGCTGACAGGATTTGCGGGGTTATTGATGCCCTACATTATTTTATTTTTATTGCTTTTTTTACTTTTCTGGCTGATTGCAAAACCAACTTTTTCTCTGCTCTCTCTAATCGCCCTATTGATAGGGTGGAAGCAATTGAAAGTGTTGGTGGCAGTAAAATCTATACAACCCTTTAGTCAGGTACAACAGGCAGCATCCATACGTGTTGCCTCCTGGAATTTGCGCGGGTTCAATGGGGTGGGAAAAGTCGCAGCCAGAACGCCCCTCCTCAAGCAGCAAATAGCAGATGCAGTGATGCAATACAAGCCGGATATCATTTGCTTACAGGAGTTCAATCAATCTAATCAAGCGAATCACATTGCATTGTTTTCCCGACAATATCCCTATCATTTTTTTGCACCCGATTATCAAAATAAAGCAGGCAATTATCACAGTGGATGTGTTATTTTTTCCCGGTGGCCGATAATAGCAACCCAACGAATCCCTTATCCGGATGCTGAAAGTCTTTTGTATGCAGATATAATTAAAGAGCGCGACACCCTCCGTGTGTTTACAACCCACTTGTGCTCTTTCAGGTTCAACCATGATGATTATGAGGACTTACAGAAAATCGGAGTAGCAGAGGAAGAAAGTGTTGAAGCATCGAGGAATATTTTCCGTAAAATGAAAATTGCTTTTCAACGCAGAGAGCGACAAGCAATAATTGTCAGAAAAAAGATAGAGGAAAGTCCTTTTCCCGTTATACTCTCAGGGGATTTCAATGATGTACCCAATAGTTATACCTATCATCAAATTACGGGTGTAGGATTACAAGATGCCTTCATTCAAAGTTCTGCCGGCATTGGGCGTACATATACTTCTCTTGCACCAACCCTCCGGATCGATTATATACTTGCCGGAAAGGAATGGAAGGTGGAACAATTCGGACAGGTAGATGAGGGGTTGAGTGATCACTTCCTCTTACTGGCCGACCTGAAATGGGAAAAATAGAATATCTTTGTAACACATTTGTTGGCCCTTTAGCTAACAGGCAGGACAACGATTTTAACTACCGGTTTCTTTCCTTTTTAAGTCAGCTATTTCATGTCGCTAAAAATTTATAATTCCCTTACCCGACAAAAAGAAACATTCACTCCCCTGCACGCTCCTTTTGTAGGTATGTATGTTTGTGGTCCGACAGTTAGCGGCGAAAGTCATTTAGGACACGCCCGTCCTTTCATCACATTCGATGTATTGTACCGCTATCTGCTCGATCTCGGTTATAAAGTGCGCTATGTAAGGAACATAACGGATGCAGGACATTTTGAGGAAGAAGGGCGAGAGGCGGAGGATAAAATTAGTAGCAAAGCGACGCTGGAGAAGTTGGAACCTATGGAACTGGTGCATAAATATACCCGCCTGTACCATAATGCTATGGCGCAGTTCAACAATCTGCCTCCCAGCATCGAGCCCACAGCAACCGGACATATTGTTGAACAGATTGAGATGATCAAAACCATCTTGTCTGCCGGATACGCTTATGAAGTAAATGGGTCAGTTTATTTTGATGTAGACAAGTACCACCGTGATTTTTCTAACAAAGGGCAACCTTACGGGATACTCAGTGGACGGATATTGGAAGATCAACTGGAAACTACCCGTGCCCTCGATAACCAGGATGAAAAACGAAACCGGGCTGATTTTGCACTTTGGAAAAAAGCCCCCGCCGAACATATTATGCGCTGGCAGAGTCCCTGGGGAGAAGGATTTCCGGGATGGCACATCGAGTGTTCAGCAATGAGCGCCAAATACCTCGGAGCAGAATTCGATATACACGGGGGCGGTATGGATTTACAATTTCCACACCATGAGTGCGAGATAGCCCAAAGCACAGTTGCCAATCATGTAATGCCCGCCCGTTACTGGATACACAATAACATGATTACCATCAATGGGAAAAAGATGGGAAAGAGTTATAATAATGTAATTAAGTTATCGGAGCTATTCTCAGGAAGCCATCCACTGCTGGAACAGGCGTACGCACCTTCTACCATTCGCTTTTTCATTTTGCAGAGCCATTACAGAGGTACCCTTGATTTCAGTAATGAGGCATTACAGGCTGCTGAAAAAGCTTTCCGCCGCTTATGGGAATCTTACCAATGGCTACAAAAGCAGGTGACAATAGCTGATAACAGTAACAATAAGGACTTAGTTTCTCCTGAGATTAATACCCTGCTTACTGACATGGACAGCTTCATGAATGATGATCTCAATACTGCCAAGGTTTTGGCTAATCTGTTTGAGCTCTCTTCTTACATCAACTCCTGGAAAGACGGACATTTAAATGCCAATACCATCAACAATTCCACTGTTGTGGCTATGCAGCAACAAATGCAGCGATTCATTGAGCATATTTTCGGTTTGCAACTCGAAACAGAAACCGGTGGGGGAAAGCTCGATGGAGTATTACAACTTCTTATCGACATTCGTAAGGATGCCAAGGCAAAGAAAGATTTTGTGACCAGCGATAAGATTCGGCAGGAACTTGCACGATTGGGTGTACAATTGAAAGATGAAAAAGACGGCGGCGTTAGCTATCAACTTTCTTAATTCAACGGTATCAATGATTACAGTCATCGCTGTGTGCATGGTTATGAACCCTGCATAGGCGATAGTTCAGCCAATGTGCTGATATAATACAAATAATAGCCGGAATCAGTAAATAAAGTGGCTCTACTATCACCGCAAGTCTGATGACCAATAAAATAATTCCGATAAGGAATAGCAGGTAAGGCCATCTGTTGTGGTGGTGCTTTTTCCTCCCATGGGAGAGTGAGTAGCTCCCGATAGCAAGTGCAATCCCCAGCATCACCCACTCTATAGTTTTGTTGTGAATGATGTTGATGCCCATCAGAGGGAGACTGGAAAAAAACAAGGGGAGTAGGGCGCAATGGATGGCACAGGCGAGGGTTGCTCCGATGCCCAATGCATCCCAGTTAATTCTAAACTGCATATTGTAAAGGTAATCAATTGCAACTTTGTTGCAAAAACTTTGCTCCGACCCAATTAGGCAGACAAATGATTCGTAACTTTGTACCTATGTCAAAAAAGTTGCTGGGATACCTATTATTTTTTGCCGCCCTGCTGGCATTTTTCTATTTCATGGTTTTCAGGGGAACTGATAACTGGAAATCTAAACCTGCTGTCATCAGCTATGTAAAACCTTTCAGCTTTACAACACAGGATGGACAGCCTTTTACGGATAAGGAAATGTTGGGAAAAGTCTCGGTAGTAGAATTTTTCTTCACTACCTGCCGCGGTATTTGCCCTAAAATGAACAACAATATGATGAAGATCAGTAAGGAGATGGCTGGTGACCCTGATTTCATGATTGTTGCTCATACCTGTGACCCCGATAGAGATTCGGTAGCTCGTTTGAAAGTTTATGCTGATTCCTTACAAATTAATACAAGGCAATGGGTGCTATTGACCGGAAGAAAAGATAGTCTATACCAGATGGCACGTTCCTCCTATTTGCTGGATGATCCTAAGAATAACGTAGAAAAAATAGAAGATCAGTTCCTGCATACTCAATTTTTTGCATTGGTTGACCGGGAGGGAAAAGTGCGCGGACAGATTTATGATGGCCTGAAAGAACCGGATCTTGAGCGATTGCGCAGAGATATCCAACGGTTGTTAAAAGAGGGTCGTTAGAAGTGCGTTGAAGTTATTATCAAGTGAATACACCAACATGTTACAGGTAATTGATACACTTAAGAGAAGTCAGTTAAATATCACGGACAGTCGAAAAAAGATTCTGCAATTGTTCATGGAATCAGATGGCGCGCTGGCACACATGGATATTGAGAGCAGCATCGGAGACGATTTTGACAGGGTAACCATCTATAGAACCCTACAAATTTTTGTCGAAAAAGGAATCCTACATACCATCCCTTCCCCCGATAATTCCATCAGGTATGCTTTGTGCCGGGAATCTTGTAGTGGCGGTACCCACCAGGATAACCATATTCATTTCTTATGTGATGTCTGCGGCATGACCTATTGTCTCGACCATCTTCCTGTACCCGCTATACGATTACCCAAGGGGTTTAGTACCAATCGTACGGATGTTTTAGCCAGTGGGGTATGTAATAAATGCAGTACCCTCTCGAAAAAATAAAGTAAGCGTATGATACTTGTTACGGGCGGTTCCGGACTATTGGGATCCTGTTTGATTCGACAACTAATCAGGCAAGGGGAAGAAGTAAAGGCATTATACAGATCTTCTATTCCCACATTCGAGGGATCTGATCAGGTCGAATGGGTTTCTGGTGATATCCTGGATGTACCAAGTCTGGAGGAAGCTATGCAGGGGGTAGCTAATGTCTATCATTGCGCGGCAGTGGTTTCCTTTCACCCTTCCCGCAAAGCGGATATGCATCGCGTTAATGTGCAGGGAACAGCTAATGTAGTGAATGCCTGTCTTGATGCCGGAGTAAAAAAGTTATTGTTCGTGAGTTCTGTTGCTGCTTTAGGTCGTATTCGGGAAAATGAACCCATTCACGAAGGGATGAACTGGACACCGGAATCCAGCAACAGTGAATATGGGAAAACCAAATACCTGGCAGAGACAGAGGTTTGGCGCGGTATGGCAGAGGGCTTATCTATAGCCATCGTTAACCCGGTGATTATTCTCGGTGCAGGAAACTGGAACAGTGGTTCTTCCAAAATTTTTCAATCTGCCTATAATGAGTTCCCCTGGTATACGGAGGGAAGCAGTGGTTTTGTCGATGTGGAAGATGTAGCGAGGGCAATGATACTATTGATGAAAAGTGATGTTTCGGCCAAAAGGTTCATCATCAGTGGGGAAAACAGGTCTTACCGTGATGTCTTTAATCTGATAGCAAAGTCATTTCAGAAGAAGCCACCCCATCGGGCAGTTAGTAAATGGTTGAGTGAAATGGTATGGCGTTGGGAAGCCGTGAAGGCAATGTTTACAGGAGTTGATCCCTTACTTACACGGGAAACAGCAGCTACTGCTCGCGCCCGTGTCACATTCAACAATAACAGTTTCTTGCAGGCTTTTCCGGAATTCCATTATACACCCCTCGAGCAATCAATCGAGCGCATCTGTAGAGAATATGAAAACACGCTTCAGCTGAAGAAAAAATAAAATCAGCCCTCCATCACTTTTTTCCAGAGTTCCGGAATGCGTTTCACCCAAACAAATTCTCTTCTTTTGATTCCCGCTTCCTCAGCAGGGAAACCCATATAAGTTTTTCCGCCAGCCAGAGAGGTATGAACTCCACACTTCGCTAGAACAATTGCATTTGCACCAATGGTAAGTGTTTTGCTAACTCCTACCTGTCCCCAAAGGATTACCCCATCTTCAATAATGGTTCCTCCGGCAATACCTACTTGTGCCGCAAACAGACAGTTCTTTCCAACCCGCGTGTCATGACCTATGTGAACCATATTGTCAATTTTAGTGCCTTCGCCAATGCTGGTAACACCGGTAACACCCCGGTCAATGGTGCAGGCCGCGCCAATTTCTACATCGTTCCCAATTTCGACCGAGCCACAACTTTTCATTTTTTTATACCACACCGGGCGATTCTTCTTTGTATTGTAATAGAATGCGTCGCTGCCTATGACGGTGCCGGACTGGATGACTACTCTGTCACCTATGTTAGTTCCATCAAGTAAAGTCACATGCGGATGGATGATACAGTCCTTACCTATAGTTACTCCTTTGCCAATGTATACTTGCGGCATAATGATGGTTCTCTCACCACAATGCAGGTCGTCGCTTACAGCAATATCCTGCACAGTGAATGGTTTGAAATGATCAACAATAGAGAGATATGCTTCAAATGGATCCTCTACTACAAAAATCATTTTACCTGCGGGAACACTTACATTATTTGAATTGATGATGATAAAGTCTGCAGCACTATTCAAACATTTTTCATAGTATTTCGGGTGATCAACGAATACCAGATCACCCGGCTCAACAACATGAATTTCGTTGATTCCTGTGATCAGTTTATTTGATTCACCCTGTGTTGATGCTGCAATAAAATTGGCCATCCACTCGGTCGTTACAGGTGCTGGAAACTTCATAATGGTGCTTTTTGGGATTAAAAATCAAAGTTACAGTGTACTTGGAGCCCCCGATGCAATATTTTTTTTCGTCGAAGGCATGCTTTTTTTCGAGCAATCAATGGCATCTTTTTTTAGTACAAGATAAATTCAATATACCAATGATAAAAGTAAGTATCATCTGAAATCCGTTGCAGTCAATACTTTCAGCGATTTCATTTTTTTATGTTGTATGATTACAGCAATCAATAAACCAATAATTATTGTCAGTGATAATCTTCCTGTTTCTTCGATAATCCACAATTCAAATAAAAATGTTAATAAAAAA
>JBJTJJ010000412.1:0-2359 GCA_046095445.1 Sediminibacterium sp. | reverse complement strand
GATCAATTTTGTTTATTAGCAAGTGGGCATCTGATTCGGCGGTTATTAGACGTCCCTCCATGAAATCACCCGCATCGATTTTTGTCTCATTTTGATGCCAAATAGCATTGCTGAAAACCTGTTTCTTATTCCCGCTTTCATGTATAATTTGAAAATGTGTAACAGTTTCTATGAGTTTGCCTGACACCGGATCTTTGGTAGTTGTGACCAGTCGATAATAGCCCGGCTCAGGCATTTGCTCGCTTAAATTGAGCGTGCCATTTTTTCGAGTCGTGAAACTATCGGCAGCTACAATTCTTACTCTTTGCCAGTTGGACGGATTTAACTCATCACCATATTCATCCAAAGGAAATTTTTCTCTGAAAATTGACTCTCCCAAAATAACCTGATCGGGGGCTTCCCAATATTTTTTTCTGAGTGTTTTTTTCGGTGTCTGTAATGCGTATAGTGAAACTTTAACGGGTGAACTGATCTTTTCACCACTCAGATTACCCGTAAAAAGACGGATATTTTTCCAGTCTTTTTCCCCCATCACTTCCTTGACTTGCCATTCCAAAAAGACAGATTGACTTCCGGCATAAATAATAGTTTGGGCTGTTCGGCTTTCACCGGAAGCATCAGTTACATCAGCGGTGATTTCAAAATTGAAAGGACCCAATTCATCATTACCGTTCTCGTCGGTTCTCAAGGGTGAAAATTGGATCCGGAACTTACCCTCTTTATCTGTTGTTGTAATACCCGAACCTATTTCAAGCGAGCCGGAACGGGAGCCTCTCCATCCATACCACTGGGATCGTTTGATTCTATACTTTACGTTGGCATTTTCTAAGATATTTCCCGCAAAACTTCGGGTGTATCCCGTCATCTGAATGCTATCCAATAAAGAATAACCCTGCTTGGGATTTTCCCATGCCACAGTAAACCGGGGTCTTTTGTACTCTTCTACAAGTATGTTCGCTTGTTGATAGCGAGATACTGAGGAAGTGATTGAAAAATTACCGGTAAGCCTATCCTTGGGTATTTCGAAAGTACCATGGCAAGAACCAAAACTGTTCAAGCTTTTTTCGATGGAGTCAATAACAATGTCTTGTGCGTCTTTTAGATAGAACTTTAATTTGGTTCCCTCCGGCATTAATGCAGGAGCAGATGAACCTGTATCTTTTACCGAACCAATTGCTTTCCAGAAAACAATTTGTCCGGGTCGGAAAATTTTCCTGTCTGTAAAAATTTGTACCCTGCTTTCCCTTTTACCCTCCCGATTGTTTTTGATTCTGGTTGATTCATCAGTTCCACTAAAAATTTTACCTAATAACAACAATTCTTCCTCTTGATATTTTATGGAAAGTCCGTTGGCATATTCATTGGTATAATTGAAATAAAACTGTCCCAAAGAATCACTGATTCCTTTTGCAGTATTGATTTTTCTGAAACCGATTCCTTCAGAAGAAGAGTAACTAGAATAAAACTGGAAGGCGGCCTTGGGTAATGGCTTTCCGGTAGTTCGATGCAATGCTATCCAATGATTCCCTTGCTGAATGGTGGCAATGGAAGACACCTGAAAGGGAGTTAGACTAATCGTTGCTGCATTGTCGTTGAGTTCTTTTTGTGTGGCTGTAATGAGCAGGTATTGCCCGGCAGGTAAGGGTTCCAGGTAAATTTCTGTTGCGTTCATTCGAAGATCTTCCTGCTTGGGAAGATTCCAGATTTTTTCCTGCAAAGCTTTTTTGGTAATCAAAGATGCTTCACTAGGTTTTTTCTGTGAGCTGTATTTTTCCCATTCATCGGGCTTCAGTGCTACCACCCGCACAAAAACCCGGGCAATATTTTGATATTTAATCAAGGTCAAAAGTGGTTCCTCCGGCATATAGACCGCCTCCATAGTTGCCTCTAAATTTGGGCGACGGATCTCCGCCTGCAAATTTTGTAATGCAATAGTTTCGGGTGTTCTGACAACTTTTTTTTGTAAGGTGACGGAAATAAGTGAATCAGCTCTTAACAGACCATTACTACCTGGTTTTTTTATCCTTCTATCCTTCTCATTATTTATTTCAATAGTAGCTAAAGAATAAACAGCCCTAACAGTCGCCGGGTTGTCGGGAAATGATTGAATGATTTGTTGTAATCTTTTTTTGTATTCATTTTGCCAGGAAAGTAAAGACCCAGTTTGTTGCCAGGCCCATTCGAGGCGGTCGATATGTAGCGCAATGCTCAATTGAGGTTCTTTTTTATTGGACTGAGCAGCTATAAGCGCTTGATAGTCTTTTAGAACCTGCATCTCGGTAGAGGAATCCCTGGTTGGTAATACAATGGCACTAAAACTACTGGGTTCCAAAAAAGCAATGGATTGCCAGGCAGAAGA
>JBJTJJ010000411.1:0-3224 GCA_046095445.1 Sediminibacterium sp. | reverse complement strand
GTTCTTAGGAATAAGCCGGCACCTATGATGGCGCCAATGCCTAACGCAACAAGGCTTCCGGCTCCGAGAGTCCGTTTTAATCCTTTGTCAGACTCTCCTGCCTGTGCCAATAACAGGTCAAGTGATTTTTTTCTGCTGAATAAACTCATGATAGAAATGTTAGATTTTCAAATAATTTCATCCGGAAAAATAGGCAATTCTTCGCTCTTATAACAAAAGTTTTTATCGCTTCCCCCATTTTTTACCCTGATGGCATTCGGGGGAATCATTATCTTGCAAGCTAATCATTGCCCATATGAAAAAGTCGAACCGGCTCACGCTTTATATCCTGATTGCTATGATCGCGGGAGCCATTCTGGGCTATGTAGTCCATGTCAATGCGCAGCAGCCATTCATTGATACTTTCTCCAAAAACATCAAATTACTGACCACTGTTTTTATCAGGCTGGTACAGATGATCATCGCTCCGCTCGTATTTTCAACCCTAGTGGTTGGTATTGCTAAATTGGGCGATCTGAAGTCTGTGGGAAGGGTTGGCGGAAAAGCCATGCTTTGGTTCATTGCTGCCTCCCTCGTGAGTCTTTTACTGGGAATGGTGCTGGTGAATTTTTTCCAGCCCGGCGCCGGCTTTACTGAAATAAAAGGGGATGCTACTGAAGCAGGTAAGCTGGTAAGCAATACCCAACAATTCAACCTGCAGCAATTTGTTGAGCACATTGTACCCCGCAGCGTACTTGAAGCCATGGCTACCAATGAAATTCTGCAACTTGTTGTATTCAGTATCTTTTTTGGTGTAGCGACCGCTGCACTGGGTGATAAAGCAAAAGTGATTGTCAAAGGATTGGATGCAGTAGCCCATATCATTCTGAAAATGGTGGGCTATGTGATGAATGTTGCTCCACTGGGTGTTTTCGGTGCTATTGCAGCGGTGATTGCCGCAAAAGGACTCGATGTATTTATTTTCTACAGCAAGTACCTTTTGTATTTTCTAATTGGTATTGCCTTACTCTGGCTCTTGTTGCTCACAGTCGGCTACCTTATTCTTGGCAAGAGATTGCCAGAATTACTCCGACACATCGTTTCACCACTGATCATCGCCTTCAGCACTACGAGCAGTGAAGCAGTATTCCCCAAGCTAACGGAAGAATTGGAAAGATTTGGCTGTAAAAATAAAATTGTATCCTTTATCCTTCCTTTGGGTTATTCTTTCAATCTTGATGGCAGCATGATGTATATGACATTCGCCAGCATCGCCATCGCTCAGGCCAATAATATTCACCTCGATACAGGTACCCAACTGACCATGTTGCTCGTACTTATGCTCACCAGCAAAGGTATTGCCGGAGTTCCTCGTGCATCTCTTGTGGTTGTAACTGCTACCTGTGCTATGTTCAAGATTCCCCCTGAAGGGATTGCCCTGATACTTCCCATTGATCACTTCTGCGATATGTTCCGCACTGCGACCAATGTGTTGGGAAACACACTGGCTACTGCTGTGGTGAGTAAATGGGAGAATGAATTGGGCCCTGCACAACCCGTTGTCGAATCTTGATAGATAAAATAACTTAATTCAGATGTTACTCTCTTTGTTGCTTGGAGCAGAATTTCACTGGACTCAATTATTGCAGCCCCAGTTTTATGTGGAACATGGCGGACTATGGCTGGTTGTGCTGGTGGTATTTGCCGAGACCGGACTCTTCGCCGGATTTTTTCTTCCCGGTGATAGTCTTTTATTCGTTGCCGGAATTTATAGCAGTGATCTGGCTCGTTCTCTTTTTAGTACCGGAAATGCAGTGGCTGATCTCTTCCTCATTGGTAGCTTAATTTCCGCAGCCGGTATAGCAGGAAATTTTGTTGGTTTTTGGTTTGGTAAAAAAATAGGGCATGCCATGTATGAATGGAAAGATAACCTGCTTTTCAAGAAACGGTACCTGACGCAGGCACATGATTTTTATGAAAAACATGGGGGTGGTGCGATAGTCATTGCCCGATTCATTCCCATCGTGCGCACTTTTGCCCCCATCGTTGCCGGTATTGTAGGCATGGACAAAAAGAAATTCAGTTCCTTCAATATCGTAGGCTGTGTTGCCTGGGTATTCAGCATGCTCTTTGCCGGACATTTTCTACAAAAATGGATACTCGCCCGTTTTGGATTCGACTTGCGTTTGCACCTCGAGGTGATTGTACTCGGGATTGTTTTCGTGACTACAGCACCATTGATTTATAAACTGATCTTTCATAAGAAGCAGTCCGATAGTGATCAATCACCCAGCTAATCAGATCAATTTTAATTCTCATTACTGGTTTTTCATAATAGATTGAAACCGGCGACGGACTATAAAACGGTTTCTTTACCTACATTATCATTATACCAGTTTAAACATGCTATCCTCCCTATGAAAGTAGTAGGAAAAGAATAGTTTATATTGAGTCATGACTTAATTTCATGCAACATGCCGTAAATTGAGGTGCCTCTTTGTGATATAAATAACCGGATACAGATTGCATCGGGGATCAAAAAAATGAATCATGAATCAAAAACCACTTTCCATTTTTTCCATACCTGTAATGGTTGCTGCCCTTGGTTATTTTGTAGATGTCTATGATCTGCTGCTTTTTAACATAGTTCGTGAGCCAAGTTTACAAGGAATAGGACTTGACCTGAGCGACAAGGCATCTGTTTTAGCTGCCAGCACTAAAATCATCAACTGGCAAATGGTAGGCCTACTTATCGGGGGTCTTCTCTGGGGAACTTTGGGTGATAAAAAAGGTCGGCTAAGTGTTTTATTCGGTTCAATAGCACTTTATTCAGTTGCCAACTTCGTCACCGGATATGTTCAGACAGTAGACCAATATGCCTGGTTAAGATTTGTGGCAGGTGTTGGATTGGCAGGAGAGTTGGGGGCGGGAGTTACCCTGGTGAGCGAATTGCTTCCAAAAGAAAAAAGAGGGGTAGGTACTTCTTTAGTAGCCGGAATCGGACTTTTTGGTGCTGTGTTCGCTTACTTTGTTTATCAGCTAACCAAAGACTGGCGCCTTTGTTATAAGATTGGAGGGGTTCTTGGTATAGGATTACTCCTATTGCGAATATCTGTTGCAGAAAGCGGCATGTTCAAAGAGGTAAAAGAAAAAAAAGTAAGTCTTGGTGACTTTACTATGTTCTTCAATGATAAAGTGCGATTCAAGAAGTATATACTGGCAATTTTAATAGGTCTTCCCACCTG
>JBJTJJ010000410.1:0-3634 GCA_046095445.1 Sediminibacterium sp. | reverse complement strand
TAGTACAGCCAGCATTACTTTAGTAAAAAATGACAACGATCGCATTACATATTCCAGTCGCTCTGCTTCTAATGGATTCGGGGTTTTCAGTGAGATATATTATGCAGATGGTTGGGTTGCCACCATTGATGGAAAAGAAGCGCCGATCATCAGAACGAATTATGTATTGCGCGGATTGGTAATTCCAGCAGGAGAACACCGCATTGAATTTGAGTTCAAGCCCGCATCTTTTTACAAAAGTCAGCAGGCAGGAATGGTTTCATCGGTATTGATATGGTTGTTGCTCATCATGGCAGCTTTCCAGGCGTTCAAAAAGAATCGACCCGGTGCAACTGCCTGATACCGGATATTTGTTGGGAATTGTTTCCTACCGGATTTATCCTTCGGAAAATGGTGGGCAGCAAAGCATCGTCACATTCTACGGAGAGCTGTCAAAAAAGGTGCAACTCTCTTTATTAGTATCTCGTGACAATGTAATTGATCGGGAAGAATCCTTTGAGATTTTTCCACTGCTATATTCAGGTTATCGAAGCTGGATGAATATTTTTCTGTTGTACCGACTCATCCGGCTCATTAAAAGAGGGAAGTACACCTGCATGTTGGTAGATCATTCCTACTATGCCTGGCTGGCCTGGTTACTGAGGAGATTCACAGGTGTTCCTTTCATCATCCGCTCCCACAATATTGAATCACATCGATTCAGAGATGTAGGCAGGTGGTACTGGTCATGGATAGAATGGTATGAAAAAAGAATACATCAACGTGCCAATTATAATTGGTGGATCTGTAGAGAAGACCTCAAATATGCTATCAAACAATGGAAAATCAATCCGGAAAAATGTGCTGTTACTACCTACGGTACTTTATTGCATAGTACCCCAGAGAAAAGTCAACGTCTGGCCAGCAGAAAAAAAATCCTGGCCACCTGGCATCTCCCGGAATCTGTCAGACTCTTTTATTTTAATGGCTCTCTCGACTATCTCCCCAACACGGAAGCTTTACGGGTTATAATGTATGACCTGATTCCACGACTGCGTCAGGCAACAATTGATTTTCGTATTATCATTACAGGTGCTGGAATGCCGGATGAGTGGTTAACATTGATGAGAAAAGACCATTCAATTATTTTGCCAGGCTTCCTTCCCGATATCAGTATGTACTGGGAGGGAACAGATTGTTTTATTCATCCGGTTACACGTGGTGCAGGTATCAAGACCAAATTGGTAGAAGCACTGGCACATGGTCTTCCCTGTATAACTACTCAAGCAGGTCTGAGGGGACTTGATCAACCCGGGTTCAAAAAGGTATTATTAGCAGTACCTGATTATAATTGGCAAACTTTTGCTGAAAAAATGATAGAGGCATCCGATCCGAATAGTCGCTATAAGGTACCCCTGGAATTCTATCATCAATTCAGTGTTCAGAACATTGTTCATAGCGCCCTCTTATCTTTGCAGGAAGATGGTAACCGGTAATCCCAAAATATCAGTGGTCATTTGCACCTATAACCGAGCCCGTTATTTAACAGGTGCATTGGACAGTCTTTCCACCCAGACTGTGGGTACAGAAAATTATGAGGTGATCATCGTGAACAATGCATCTACAGATGATACCGCAACTGTTTGCCGCAAGTACATCTCCGAACATCCGGCAGCACCCATTATCTACCTCGAAGAGTACCAACAAGGAGCATCCTTTGCACGCAATACAGGTGCTGCTATAGCGAAATCACCTTTGCTTTGCTTCATGGATGATGATGCGGTTGCCTACAATGATTACATTGAAAAAATTCTGATTTTTTTTCAGGAAGTTCCCGCTGCAGGTGGGCTGGGCGGAAGAATTATTCCTCGGTATATCCCTTCTGAACCTATTTGGATGAGTCATTATGTATCATCTCTGGTAGGACATTTCCATTACAGCAATGAACGATCTGCTTTTAGCGGCGGAAAATATCCGCTGGAATCAAATATGATTATACGTAACGATGATTTCAGGGAAATAGGTGGTTTCAGTTCAGCACTTCCGGGAGTGGTAGGAAGCATCCGCATTGGCGGTGAAGGGAAGGATTTATTTTATCGGTTAATGCAATTGGGAAGAGTCATCTATTATGATCCTGCGGTTGTTGTTGAACATGTAGTGGAAACTGAGAAACTCACGCCTGCCTATCTTTATCGGGTAGCCAGTGGCATAGGTAGAGGTGAGCGCGTAAGAATTGAAAAAAAAGGATGGAGTGCTTTCCTCTTCAAAATATTGGAATACCTCTTCAAATTGGGAGCAGCCATCGTTTTAGGAGTTGGATATGCCCTGCAGGGTAACCCCGCCAAAACAATGCCTGTAATACAATTCAGAATTGACGCACTGAAAGGATTATTCAATCAACCATGAAACATGAAATATACCTGGTCTTATATTCGTGATCGAAAAATCAAGGGAACACTTTCCCGCTGGTTCGGAATTAAATTTAAACATCCATCCGAAACTTCCAAAGTGAGAAGTATGGTACTCCCCTTTTGTAAGGGAAAAGGATGTGATGTAGGTTTTGGTGGTGACAAGGTAGTTAAAATTGATTGTGACGGCATTGACTATCCACAGCCCTATGCCTATGCAGGTAATGACAAAGTAGATATCGCCTGTGATGTTATCAAGGAAGAGATTCCGGTACCTGATAACACTTATGATTATGTATATACCAGTCACCTGATCGAGGATTTTGCCGATACCTCAGATGCCCTCAAAAAGTTGATCCGCATTCTTCGCCCCAATGGATATTTAATATTGGTGTTTCCCGATCAACCACAATATGAAAAGTATTGTAAGGAAATTAACTTACCGATGAACCCTTATCATGTGCATGCCGACATGGGTTATGAGTATATGAAGCGACAATTAGACGCATTAACAGGCATTCATTATAAGGAAGTTTTCAGCAGCAATTGTGCCATCGACTACAATGTCGTGATGGTAATTCAAGTACAGAAAGACTAATGGCTATTCGTTATTGCGGGTAATTTTTATTCCGAGCGGCTGCAATAATCGATTGACGTTTTTCATAATACCGAGAGAAGCAGCGGGTTTCCTGGCATACAAACAAGGCAAGACATACATCTGATCGTAGCCATTTTTTTGAACCATTTGTTGATAGTCGAATAATAGCTTTTTCCATACAGGCAATGCGGCAAGTTCGAACCTATTTTGGTGTCTGGACAAGATGTCCGGCTGTTGGAAAGAAAAGCCACTGATGTGAAGAAAAAGAAGGGGATATTGATCGTTCACCCGAATTCCATGATCTGTTTCTGTCAATTTTCGTTCGTGAATATTCCAATAAGCCACATTGGCTCCGGGATGTTGAAAGATGCCTGTTCCGGGAAAAAAAAGCGGTACCAGATTCAGCCATATCTGGTCAACTCCCATACCCTCAGCAAATTGATAATGACATTCCGTTTGCATGTGCTTTGCCCACCAATGCAAAAAATCATCTGTTGCAGCAGAGCGCTTCATGGCCATAAACCCTGCATTGTATGTACCAGATCGCAGGATGTCTCTCTCCAGTGGAAGCTTTGTATTATCGGGTAGTGGCTGCGATATATGTGGTGTGATGAGCAGGTGATGCTGCTGCAATTGTTCCTCCACGACA
>JBJTJJ010000409.1:0-5907 GCA_046095445.1 Sediminibacterium sp. | reverse complement strand
TTTGGAAGGGGGTCAAATTTAATTTAATTCAAAAAGCCTCTGTTGCTGGCTTGTCAATTGGAATAGCATTTCGGAGCAATCGCAAAGATAAAATACATGCCAGCAGCAGCAAAGCACTCACCACTTTAAAACCGGTAGCATAGGAAAAAGCATCGTGCAGGTAAGCTGTCATGATTGGTCCCAGAGCCAGTCCGGCTGATTGTACAATACTGATGGTTCCATTGATTTTCCCTGCGGCGCGTGTTCCGAAGTTGCGCATGATGAGTAAATTCCCAATACTGTAAATACCGCCCCACCCCATAGCCATTACCGGCATCAGATAATCTAATTGTTCGATAGAAGCCACACTAAATCCTAATGAGCCAATGAACATCAGGGCGCAGCAGAGAGCATACATATAAAATGCGCTGACATAATCAGCTATAAAAGAAAAAATGAATTTGCCAATAATGGAAAATAGGAAATACGTGCCCAGCAAGTTAACTGCCATGGTCAGTGGATAACCGGTTTCAGTAACATATAAAATAGTATTCTTAATCATGGCAACAATGCTATAAAAAACACAAAAAGAACAGAGGCACAGCAAAATAAAAAGTGGGGTTCGGATGGCAGCACCAAACTCCATCCCTTCACCCGGTTGGTTCCTCTGTATTGCCGGGATTGATTTCACTTCCTTTTCTACTTTCGATGTCGGCTTATTCCGCATGACCACTAATACCAATAAAGCCAGCACAAATGGTAAAATAGCCAGCAGTTGCATAGCTGAGCGCCATCCGTTAGATTCGATATAAGACAGCAAAGGGGATTTAGTAGCAATAAAACCTCCAAGACTGGTGCCTGTTAGTATAATGCCAAGAGCCAGACCCCTATTTCGCTGAAACCAGGAAGAAACCAAAATAATATTGGGTATACTTCCTGATGTAACCAAGGCGATGGCCAACAAAATATGAACCCCGTATACCTGATAGATTGTTGTTGTCTTACTATATAAAAAATATGCAAGACATAAAACAACAGTTCCGAATAGTATGACTCGTTTGGGTCCCAGCCGATCAATCATTGCTCCGGCAAGAAAGACGAATATTGCTGCAGACAGATCACTGATAGCATCGCGCCATTTGAGCAAGTGTAAATGTTTGTTATCAATTTGAAAGGTGTCTTTTAGAAAAGTATCAAAAATGGAGGTAATAGATGCACTCATGCCACTATTGATTGTAATTGTCAATAAGGCCAGTACCACCATTATCCAGGGTAAAATTTTTTTCCAATTGTTGAGCATAACTTTTTTTTTACTGGGTAACCTGTACCATCATTACACCTACATTTTTACCTTCATAAAGATTCATCAAAGCCCTGGGCATCTGCTCGATTCCCTGGAGTATATGTTCATAAGGATGAAGAAGACCCTGCCTGATCCATTGCGCAAGCGTAGTTTCATATTCCCGGAAATAAGCGGTAAAGTCATAAACAAAGAAAGCTTCCATTTTAGCCTCCTGTAATCCAATCCGATAAATATTTCTGTAAGCGTGGTACTGAGAGGGGTCTAACAAATATTCTGAAATTCTTCCACAGATAACGACCCTTGCTTTTCTTCTGATGCGAGCCAGTACATCATCAAGAAGCTTTCCTCCCACATTATCAAAGAAAACATCAATGCCATCCGGAAAATGCTGATCGAGTTCTTCAAGCATACCTTCCTGCTTGTAATCAAGTGCAATGTCATAACCCATTTTAGCTACCAGGCATTCACATTTTTGCGATCCCCCGGCCAAACCGACTACTTTTCGTGCACCTAATGCTTTTGCAATAAAAGCACACTGACTACCTACGCCTCCAGCAGCTCCGGATACCAAAACCCTGTCTCCGGATTTTACAAATCCTATATCGCGCATACCAATTAGTGCAGTAAACCCACTCATCGCGAGACTACTTATACCATGAGATAAAGGGAGGTCAGTATGATTCATTTTATAGATAAGATAATACGGGTCATTACCGTCAATCAGCGCATATTCTCTCCAGCCCATTTTCGCCTGAATAAAATCCCCAATTTGATAATTTGGATGATTACTCTGCACTACTCTTCCAACTCCTCTTCCATGCATAACATCGCCCAATGCCAGAGGTCGCTCAAAACTGGTCTCATTGCGCATATAACGCAGCATAACAGGTGCCAGGCCTAGGTACAATACTTTCACTAAGATCTGTCCATCACCTGGAACAGGTAGCGGAGCTTGTACAATTTCAAAATGTCGTTCTTCCACCCGATGCGCTGGACGTTCTCTCAAGACCCACTGTTGCATAAAGTCTGGTAAGTTGGATGGGAGGTGTACTTCTTTCATATTTTCTTCAGGAATGAATTGATATTCTAATACTCAACCAATTTCACAACTGCCGGCCCGGATCAGAATTTATTCCAAAAAAGTATGCTATCGGCCTGCAAATCATTAGGCTGAACAATCTCTAATTGATTGTAAAATAAGCTTTTGGAATCAATAGAATGGAAAAAAGTGGCTTAATAATTTTTTAATCCACGATAATTCAGTATTTTTCAGATTAGTTAATATAGTTAACTATTTATTCATCTTCCACCCAAAACTATTTTTATGCATCTGAACATGCTGAAAAGAGCCCTTGGTTTATTCATCTGTTTCCTACTGGTTCTGCCTGCTGCATATGCCCAGGTGACCATATCTGGAAAAGTCGTAGATAAAGAAACCAAAGCGGCCCTGGATGGCGCTTCCGTACAGGAAAAAGGTACCAAAAACGGTGTTACCACCGATAAGAATGGACAGTTTTCCATGAAGGTGTCCTCCGCCAATGCCCGCCTGGTTATCAGCGCGGTGAATCATCGTTCCCAGCAAATAGACCTGAATAACCGCACATCGGTTGAGGTTTGGCTGGAAGAGCAGATCAACCAGCTGAATGAAGTGAGCGTAACCGCAGGCCGACAGCCCGTGCGGAAGATTGAAGCCACTCAGGCAGTTGATATCATCAACAACAAAGTGCTAAAATCTATTAAGCCCGAAAGCTTTGCTGAGGCAGTAACCCTTACACCCGGCGTATTCGCCAATAACTCTCAGGGTAGAAGAGGGGGAATTGTTATCAGGGGCTTTCCCGATGGTAACCCACTGGGAGGTCTGGTCTATCCCAGCATTTTGATTGATGGTCTGCCTGCCTTTGGTAGTGCCGGTCGTCTGCCTGATGCCGGTTTTGGTTTTGATGACAACGTTGAAAAAGTAGAAGTTGTTCGGGGTAGTACGGCTACTGTTTATGGTCGTTCTGCAGCTGCCGGCGTTGTAAATATCATCAGCAAAACCGGAGGTGAAGAAACGCATGGTTCTTTCAAATTCAGCCGTTATGACAACATCCATACTGACAATAACTACCTCAACTATCGCATAGACTGGAACGTAAATGGCTCCATGTCTAAAGATAAAAGAGTTCGTTACAACATTGGTGGTTGGACTGTAGACGATCGCGGATTCAGAAAAACCGGCTATAATGACCATGGCTATCAATTAAGAGGAAACTTCGATTTCCTGAACGCTGATGGCAAAGGAAAAATCCGTCTTGGATTTATCCATGGTAATTACAGCTTCCAGAACCTGACCGACGTACCTCTGGATCCGGTTACCAAAAAGCTTCCTGGCAACTGGCAGAACATTCATACGTTCATATTCCCTGGCTTTACCAGTCAGAACTATTCAATTTTCGGTACCCGCAGTAGTGCTACTTTACCTCGTCCAGGCGGTATCGCTGTTAACGATCCGGTTACAGGATTTCAAATTGCCCGTAATATCGACAAGCAGTTAAGAGATAATAATATTTCCAGGAATCTCCAGTTGAATTTTTCTTTCGAGAGAAACCTCAGAAGGAACTGGACTATTGAAAATAAATTCCGCTTCCAGAGTTTGTATAGCGGAACTAAATATCCATTCTCCATTCCCTCCTTCTATAACAGCAATGGATTGTATTCAGCTGCCGTGATTCCTTCCACACCGGTGCCTGGAACTCTCTACACTTCTTCCGGCGGTGCTTTTCGTCTGATGCTTGATGGAGATGCTTATGATGATGACTTCATGAATGAGTTGAGATTGAAAAAAACCTGGAACAAGGGGAATGGCAAACGTCAAACTTTCCAGATTGGCTATTATTTCTCCAATACCAACCTGAAGCCGACAACTTACAGCTATTCACATTTTGTAAACCCATCAGATCCGTTTAACCTCCAGTTGATCAATGGTGTTATTCCGGGCAGACTGGCTTTACCTCCTACTGGTGCTATACTGGCTCCTGTTAACATCACCATCGCGAATGCTTCTGCCAATCCTCAAAGGGGCTCAATTACCCGCCGTGGTCGTTACAATGAGCAAGTAAATGCCCTCTTTGCTGGTCATGAAATCAAATTCAATGATAAACTGACTGTTACGCTGGGTGCACGCTATGACTGGCTGAACATGGATCTACGGGAAACCAAAGCACCATTCGACAGTGCTATCACCCGTATACTCGAATTTGGTGACTACTCCCTCTCCTTTGGCTTGAATTATATGTTCAGCAGAAATGCTGCTATCTATGCCAACATGAATAGAGCTTATCGTATGCCAGACTATACAGCCTTCACATCACTGGAGTATGTTGGTCCTACTGCGAATAATGCCACTGCCAGCACACTGCTGCGTCTGCCTAATGGATTATCGGGTAATGAGATCATCACTTCTTTTGAAGGTGGTTTCAAAGGACAAGCAGGAGATTTTGGCTTTGACCTCTCTTTCTATCACAACACTATCCAGAACAGGCTGGCTTCTATTTTTGAAAACGGCTTGCTGGTTTCAAAACCATTTGGTTCCAATAGAATCATGGGTTCTGAAATATCTCTGTCATGGGCTCCCACCGGGTTCCTCCGCGGATTCAGTGTTAGAAGCAGTGTGACACTTCAGAAAGCTACATTCACCAACTTCAAAATATCGAATGCAACATCAGGTGGTATCATTGGTAAACAATCCAACTTACCCGATGTTGACGTGACCGGCAATCTGTTCGGATTGAAAGTAATTAATGAAGGAAGCGGGCAAACGTCTATAGATGTTGTAGGTAACCGCCTCCCGAGTGTGCCCGACTATATCTGGAATACTGTCGCTCTTTATCAGGGTAAGTGGTTTGGACTTGACTTCTCTGCCAATGCAGTAGGAACACGTTACGCAGATGCTACCAACCTGATCGACTTAGGCAAACTGACTGTATTAAATGCAGGTGGTTATGTACGAGTTGGTATCGGTGGCAAAAAAGAATTCAAAGTAGGTCTCCAGTGTAAAAACTTGGGCAATCGCCAGGGTGTTCAGTCGATTGCGGGCTTGCAAGAAAACAGCACTGCAATGGGACAGTTACAAACTACCCCGAATTTCGTTAACAATGGTATACCAATCTGGTCGCAAGGTTACTTACAATTGCCCAGAAGATGGATTGCTTACATCTCTTTCGACTTCTAAGATTCATCGAATACACAAAAAAATACCCTTGGAAATTCCAGGGGTATTTTTTTTATTAAGAAAGTAAGAGTCGATTTTCAGATATGCAGAGCACATAGGATATTTTTATCTTACTGTTCAGCCATCATTGAACTACGTTCTAACCAAATCTGGAATGATTTGAGGCGGGTTTATAAGGTTTTAAGGGTATTTGTGAGGTATTCCTTAATAACAAAAAGACAGGCATTTCTTTCGTTGTCTTAGAGAAGATGATTTAAAACAATTAATTACAACTCATTTTCGTCGATTTAAAAGTATAATCAGTGATTATTTCCTTTAAGTTTTAAATCTAATGCTGATTTATCTCCTTTAGTAGCTAATGTGAATCCAGTTTCTAGCCAGCGAATGTTGATGCCGATTCTTTCGCTGCCAGGAG
>JBJTJJ010000408.1:0-1024 GCA_046095445.1 Sediminibacterium sp. | reverse complement strand
CTATGAAGTAAAGAGCAGCACCCAGGTAAAAGAAATTTATAAACTCGATGCCGCATTCCAATATTATGTTATTACTTCTTCGGGCTTATCACTCAAGGCGTTTTCCCTTGTGTATGTCAACAATCAATACATAAGAAGGGGTGCCCTGCAGTTAAATGAACTATTTGCCACAGAAGACCTCACCAAAGAATTACAGTCCAGACAGCCGGCGATTGGAGAAAAATCCGTGGCATTGAAAAATATGCTGACTGAAAAAATTACTCCTGAAGATATTGTGCCCGGTCCACACTGTACCCGACCCTATCGCTGTGATTTTTATACGCACTGTCATGCCGGTGAAACTGCGCCGACGCAGGTAATTCGGGAGACCAGTATCCAACGGGATGCAGTTAAAAGTTTTCTTGCTGGTATTGAGTACCCGGTATATTATTTTGATTTTGAAGCCTGGAATTCTCCGGTTCCTTTACAAGATGGGCATTGGCCTTTCAGGGCGGTATGTTTTCAGTACGATGTCTACATCCAACGAGCACCGGGCAGTGAACTGGAACACCATCAATATCTGGCCGGTGACATATATGAATCTTCTGAGCTGTTACTAGACCATCTACTGAAAGTGATGGGGGACAGGGGTTCAATTGTTGTTTACAACGCGGTATTTGAAAGAACCAGGTTGTTGGAGTATGTACGGGAGTATCCCGAAAAAGAAGCCATCATTCTATCGGTGGTTGATCGATTGGTAGATTTGATGGAAGTTTTTACGAAGGGTTATTATTACCACACCGCCATGGGAACTTCTCTTACACTCAAGACGGTGCTGGCAGCGATATCACCCGAGGATAACCATACACAACTTGACATCAACAATGGCATGAATGCAGGCGCTGCATTTTTTCGCTTACAGTGGGAGACGGATACAGAAAAAATTCAGGCAGTGCGGAAGGCATTGGAAGAATATTGTGCCATGGATACACTTGCTATGCATAGAATTGTTGAGCACCTCCGAAACCTGGTGGCAGAATAACTT
>JBJTJJ010000407.1:0-6061 GCA_046095445.1 Sediminibacterium sp. | reverse complement strand
CTAGCACAGTCATTGATATAAAAATTTACTGAAGAAAAATAATCGTATTTAAATCCAACCTTCATATCAACATACCCAAATTGATTGGTAGCAAATCGTTCATTGGTAGGAATATTGGTATCAAAGAAGATACCATTCCACTGATTATCGAAGGTTAGTTTAGTTACATCGATTCTTTTTTGGGTATACCCTACAGCAAAGCCTCCGCTGAGCAAACTATTGTATCCCAGCATCTGATGATAGGCAAGAGAAAACAAGCCGGTTGTAGATGTTAGACTACCCGAGCCAGCCTGATCGCGCAATAACATTCCTCCAATTCCTAACCATCCTGTCTCCAATCGATTTCCCAATACTTTTACATCCCCCCAGGCAGACATGGTTTTGTAGGGGAAGCCTATGTTGGCCCATTGGCTTCGATAATTCACCCCCACCCTATAATCAAAATCCGGATTAAAACCGGTATTGGCAGGATTCACCAACAGAGGTGAATTATAATATTGAGAGAAATGAATGTCTTGCCCCCAACCTTTCCAGGAGGAAAAAATGCCCAGCAAGGCAAAACTCAATATGGGCAAGCGTTTCATCATCTCAGTAAAGTAATATCTCCCTTTTTAATTGCTTTATTTCCATCAGAAAATTCCAGATCGAGTACATAATGGTAAACGTCCTGAGGTAAAAGTTTCCCTTTAAATTTCCCATCCCAGCCCTGTAAATAATCATTAGAAAAATAAACCAGTTCACCCCACCGGCTATAAATTCTCCAACTGACTTTTGCAATCCCAAATCCACGGATGAATACGCGATCATTTTTCCCATCGCCATTAGGCGAGAATGCATTCGGCACGTCGGCACCGGGAATAATTTTCACAGTCACATTGATACAGGCAGTATCAGGACAACCAGCAGGATTGTAAGCAACCACACAGGCATTAAATGTATTGGAGGCATTGTAAACATGTCTAACAATGGTATCGCGTCTGAATGTTTGAAGTGAGGTTCCGTCACCGAATAACCATAAGTACCTGCTTGCATTGTTACTTAGATTAATGAAATTGACGGGCTCATTATCCGGAACAGGATTTGGATTGATATCAAGTCCTGCCTGTGGTACCGGTTCTACCCGAATTGAAAAGGTAGTGGTACTGGAAATATTACAAGAGACAGGATCTATTGCGGTGAGTGTGATCTGATAATTTCCTGTTGATGTATACAAATGGGTAGGATTTACATCATTGCTTAAAGGACTTCCATCACCAAAATTCCAGATGAATGTTTGTCCGCCCAAAGAAGTATTTTGAAATTGTGCCTGATAGGGTACACAACCCAGTGCTGGAGTCGTAAAACGTGCTGTTACATTCGGAGCAATGCGTATCTGTTTGACAACACTATCAGGTTCATTACAGAAATTTGTATCGACCAGTACCATTTTTACCTGGTAGGTTCCCGGAGCAGCATACGTATGGTTGAAAGAAGTCAATCCACTTGTAAAAGTGGTACCGTCACCTAAATCCCATCGAAAACTATTGGATTGAAAAGGCTTAAGTCCGGAACTGGTATTACTGAACTGGAAGGTAAGTGAAGTACAAGGGGGTAGTTTAACTTCATTGAATGAAAGATCAGCCTTGTCATTCCGAACCCTGAGATTGATAAAGGCAGAATCAGAAATATTACAGGAACTGGAGTCAATAGCAATCAATTTAACTCTAAATAACCCCGCAGTATTAAAGATATGCGAGGCATTGGGAGTAGAAGTAATTAAGGGCGGACTGCCGTCATTGAAATCCCAGATATATTGTTTTCCCATGGCGATGGTGTCAGTGAAGTCTACTTGTATGGGTACACAACCGGTAGTATCTCTAAGGACACCATCAATGCTGGTTCGAATGGTTGCGGCTATACCTGCCAGGTTAAAAGCAATTTTGACTGCTGCCAGATTACATCCGGTAGATCCATTATTGGGAGCCCATACACCTGGTGTAGTTGGAAATCTTGGCTTTACATTTCCGCAATTGGCACAAAGAGATTGATAAATAACTCCATTTTCATCAAACCGACTGGTACCTCCATCCACGTGTTCGCCCAAACCGCCAACCTGTCCAAAGAAGGACCCATATAGTTGGGAGGCGGCATTTTTTTCCAATACAAAGAAGTAAAAATCGCTGTTGTCTGTAGTACGTTGAAATCCGTCTGAAGTAACAGGTAGTCCATTGGTTCCCGCACCGGGAAATCCAAATCCGGTATTGATTCCTCCTCCCCATCCGGAATAGTACACGTTTTCACATCGATCGACCAGAAAGGCGGTTGGAGAAAGATTAGGAGCGGCAGTATTTGTTCCAAATACGGTAGAGTAAACTGCAGAACTGAGGTCCGGACGCAACTTCACAATGAATTGCTTTCCACCTGCCTGGGCAAAATTGGCATTTTGAATGGGCCAGTTGCCAGTAGTTGTTCCGGCGATATAGGGGAAGCCAAGGCGATCATACTGCACTCCATAGATGCCATCCACACCGGATGTACCCCAATAGGTTGATCGTAAAAAATTTCCATTGGAAGAAAATTCAGCTAAGAAACCATCTCCGAGTCCACCCTGATAGGTAGGGAATCCAACACCCGTTTTATTGCCCGGGAAATTGGTACTGGCGGTTGCACCTGCCACCAAGATATTGTTATTGGTTGGATTAATGGATAAGACGAAAGCAGCATCATCATCATTACCACCAAAAATCACACTAAAAAGAACAGCACCCAGATTAGGGGTGAGTTTCAGAATCACCGCATCCTGTGCACGATTGCGGGAGTTGGTTCCTCCTAAAGTAGTTTGTGCAGAAACGGAAGTAGTTGGAAAATTAGGGGATTGCGTACAAGTCGCGAATAGCACATTTCCTGCATTATCAAGAATCACTTCACTTCTGGCATCGTCTCCATAATTGCGGGATATGGATTCAGTGCCTGTAGGTGATCTGTATTTATGGCGAACGTTAACACCATCATCTCCACTTCCACCAATACGAACAGAACCAATCAATGCAGTGCCGTTGGCATTCAATTTGGTCACTACAATGTGCCACAATGGAGAAGCGGGTGTACCAAAGGTTCTTAAAGCGCCCTGGGTCGGATAATCATTCGAATTAGATCTTCCTGCGATAACCAGATTTCCGTCCCTGTCCACTACCATACTATGGGGTTGTTCATTAGCCTGGGAACCGCCGAGATAGGTAGCATAAAGTCGATCAGTGCCAGATGAATTGAACTTCATGATGGCCATATCGTATCCTCCTCCTTCCGGAGAAGTAGGATCTCCACCTTGATAACTGGTCTGAAAAGCTCCGTTGCTCACCGGAAAAGTGAGTCCGTTTCCGCCAAAAACAATTCCACCTGCATAAAAATTACCCTGTGCATCATAAGTAGCAGAGTAGCCCCAGTTATCTGCACGACTACCGGTGAACGTAGAGAAGACAAGACTCGGATCAATTACTATGGTGGCTGCGGGATCAATTTCGGCATCTATTTTAAACCTCACAATATTGCCTTTCAGATCAAATCTGCAGGGGATATCTTTTTTTTCTGTTGCTGATAATTGATAAGTAACAGGTGGTAATTCTTTCACTTCCTGAACTGATGTATTGATCAACAAACTACCATCTTTGATGCGAACTGAAGAAGCTCCATCAAAGTACATTGCAATATCCTGCACACGTCCCCCGGGGTGGATGATAAAATCATATTTGAAACTACCCTCTGAGGTATAATATCGGATGTCTATGTTGGGATAAATATTTTTATAAGTGATGGTCAGAAATGTTTTACATCCACTTGCCCACCGGGAAGGGTCATTTCCGATAAAATAATTCGTATTGCCGTTGATTACTTTTTCCGGAACAATCTGAGGTGTAGAATTGGCATTGATCAACTTCATCTGGTACTGATGCGATCGCAATCTGGTGGGCATTTCCGGTGCAACCGGCCGCAGAAGCCCCGCTGAGCTATTGGCAGCTCCCAATTCATGTTTTCCATGGGTAGCTTCACCCAGGCGTTCGAGATCGTCCAGATTGTGCAGAATTACTTTATATCCATCTTTAGTAAGAATGAACATACCTGCAGACAAATCACCTTTGAAAGTAACTGATTCATGCCACTGACCCTTGTTTTCGATGAATTGTAATTGGTCCTGTGAAAATACCTTTGTTGCCCCGTGAAAGAGGAGAAAAAGAAGCAGGTATCGAAGGCTACTGGATTTCACTGGCATAAATTTCCGATAAATTTTGACTCTATTAGCTGATTCTTATCATGAAATCCGGCTCCAGGCAGTTTTTCCCTCTCGCAGACTCAGATACTGTCTTAACATCAAATTCTTTGCCAATTCCAGGTTGAGGTCTTCAGCTACCAATTCCTCGGCCTCAATTTTGGCTTTTTCCAGCCAATCCCGGTCATGGACGATGCTGGCGACCTTGGTATTCAAGGCCCCGCTCTGCCGGGTACCCTCTATCTCACCCGGTCCACGCATCGCCAGATCCTTCTCCGCCACGACAAAACCATCCTGGGTTTGGGTCATTATTTGGATACGTTCCAGGGCCTCTTTGCTTGCTTTACTTCCCGTTAATAATATGCAAAAACTTTTCTCACTGCCCCTTCCCACCCTTCCGCGCAGCTGATGAAGCTGGGAAAGCCCGAATTTCTCAGCACTTTCGATGACCATCACCGTGGCATTGGGGACATCTACACCTACTTCAATAACTGTAGTGCTTACCATTACCTGGGTATCGCCGGTCACGAATCGCTGCATGTTTGTTTCCTTCTGCTCAGTGGGCATTTTTCCGTGCACCATACTGATCCTAAACTTAGGTTCAGGAAAAAAACTTTTTACCTGCTCATAACCCTGCAATAAATCTTCATAATTGACTTTATTGCTTTCTTCAATCAGTGGATATATAAAATATGCCTGTCTGCCCTTATCTATTTCGCTTCTTACAAAATCATAGACAGACGCTCTGGCCATCTCATTTCGATGTACAGTTAAAATTGGTTGTCTGCCGGGGGGTAATTCATCCATGATGCTATAATCCAGGTCACCAAAAGCAGTCATCGCCAGTGTGCGGGGAATTGGCGTGGCTGTCATTACCAGTACATGTGGAGGTATGTCAGCTTTTTCCCATAGTCTGGCTCTTTGTTCTACACCAAACCGGTGTTGCTCATCGATCACCACCAAACCCAATCGACTGAATCTGACACGCTCTTCTATTACTGCATGGGTTCCGACAACTATCTGAATGCTTCCATCTGCTAAACCTTCTAAAATCTCCTTTCGTTTAGCTGCTTTGGTACTTCCTGTGAGTAAAGCAATTTGAACAGGCAGATCTTTCAGTAATTTATGTAACCCCGCATAGTGTTGTTGCACCAGAATTTCTGTTGGCGCCATGAAACAACTTTGGAATCCATTGTCGGCAGCTAGCAGCATGCTCATGAGAGCAACAATAGTCTTACCACTACCAACATCTCCTTGTAAAAGTCGGTTCATCTGCCTGCCATGGCCGGTATCATTGCGAATTTCCTTGATGACTCTTTTCTGTGCTCCGGTCAGAGCAAATGGAAGATAGTGGTGGAAAAACTGGTTGAAAAGATCACCTACCTTTTCAAAACTCACTCCCTTGCTATATCTATGGCGCCGCAGTCGCACCAAATTCATGCGAACCTGCGCCAGGAAAAACTCTTCAAACTTTAAACGCTCGAGTGCTTTTTTAAATTCCTCCGGGTTAGCGGGAAAATGCATCTGTCGGAAAGCACCGGCTCTTCCGGTGAACTGATATTTTTGAAGAATGGAATCAGGGATATTTTCTGGAATATCAGACGAACGAATTTGCTGAAAGAGTTGGGCGGTTAATTTGGCCAGTTGCCGGCCATTGAGTCCCCGCGCCTTTAATTTTTCTGTACTAGGATAAACGGGCTACAGATGTAGTTTTCCTCCTGCAGCTGCAGGAACAAAAACTTCGATTTCAGGGTGTACAATCTGGTGCTTTCCATTGAAGAAACTTGATTTTCCAAAAATAAGATAGGTAGAGACGGG
>JBJTJJ010000406.1:0-12470 GCA_046095445.1 Sediminibacterium sp. | reverse complement strand
GCCAATAACATATGTTCCCGTAAAATTCCTTCCTCTATACAACCAATTGCTTTCATGGCCGCTATGCTCCCAGTGTTGTTGACATCCGCCCGCAAAGCAACCCGGTGAAAATGACACTGTTCGAATGCAAATTGAAACAATAACCATTTGCAATGCCTGTTTAATCCGGTACGTTGGAAATCTTTTCCAATCCAGGTATAACCTAGCAAACAAGCAGCATTGGCAATGTCAATGTCATAAAACCGGGTACATCCGGCATAGCGCTGCGTTTTTTTACAAAAAATTATGAAGGGGTAACTATGCCCTGCTTTCCTTCCTGCGCATGCAGCTGAAATGTATTGCACGAGATTGCCGATTCCTGCAGCAGATTGCAAACTATATTGCCATAATTCCGGTTCCTGCTCTGAGAAAACAGATAAATGTTGCACATCTGCAGGTTCGAGTGGACGTAAAACAACCCGATCATTTTCTAAAATATAATTCTGATTAAAGGAAAATTCTATCGTTTTCATAGCAGCAAGATAGGTTTGATGTGCAGTCTATCCGTTCACATGAGTGGGAAGGAAAACTTTGTTTTTATATTGCAGCACAATTTACAATATAATCAACAGCAATCAGTATGTGCGGAATCGTTGGATACACCGGTAGCAGAGATGCTTATCCTATATTACTCAAGGGATTGAAACGCCTGGAATATAGAGGATACGATAGTGCCGGTATTGCGCTCTGGCAGGAAGGCAACTTGCAGGTGTACAAAAAAAAGGGGAGGGTTGCCGATCTGGAAGAAAGCTTACCGGGCCAACCGCTGCAGGGCAACCTGGGTATCGGACAGACCCGATGGGCTACCCATGGTGAACCCAGTGATAGAAATGCCCACCCCCATGTTTCCCAAAAAGGAACCCTTACCATGATCCACAATGGGATCATCGAGAACTATGCAGCTATCAAACAGGAATTAATTTCCAAAGGATATACTTTTCAGAGTGATACTGATACAGAGGTATTGCTGAACTTCATCGAAGAAATTCGCGAACAGAACAGTTGTGACCTGGAAGAGGCCCTGCGCATTGCCTTGCGTCGCATCGTTGGTGCTTATTGTATTCTCTTGCTTTCCTCCGATGACCCTTCCACCATCCTGGCGGCCCGCAAGGGTAGTCCGTTGGGTATTGGTATCGGTAAAGGAGAACATTTTCTTGCCAGCGATGCCTCTCCCATCATCGAATACACCCGTGAAGTAGTTTATGTCAACGATTACCAGATTGCGATTGTACGTCCCGACGAATTGATTCTGAAGAACCTGGGCAATGAAAAACAAACGCCTTACATCACCCGCCTCGATATGGAACTTTCTGCCATAGAGAAGGGTGGTTATGAGCATTTCATGCTGAAGGAAATCATGGAGCAACCGGAAACAGTATTCGATTGCCTGCGTGGAAGATTATTGGCATCCGAGGGACAGATCATCATGAGTGGTATTGACAAACACCTGCCCGCCTTTCAGCGTGCGGCGCGCATCATGATCGTTGCCTGTGGAACCAGTTGGCATGCCGGTTTGGTGGCTGAATATTTAATTGAAACCTTTGCGCGTATTCCTGTGGAAGTGGAGTATGCTTCTGAATTCAGGTACCGCGATCCCGTGATACATCCCGGAGACATCATCATCGCCATATCACAAAGCGGTGAAACTGCGGATACCCTCGTTGCACTGGAAAGTGCCAAATCAAAGGGAGCATTCATTTTCGGTGTAGTGAATGCAGTGGGCAGCAGCATTGCCCGATTGAGTGATGCAGGTGCTTACACCCATGCGGGTCCTGAAATTGGCGTTGCCAGTACAAAGGCATTTACCGGACAACTAGTAGTATTAATGATGATGGCACTGAAGCTGGGCCATGCAAGAGGTACACTCTCCACACAGGATTATCAGGGTTTGCTGCTCGAACTGGAACAGGTGCCTCAAAAAATAAAAGATATTCTCGGCATGCAGGATCAGATCAAGCTACTGGCGGAGAAATACAAGGATGCCAGGGACTTTCTGTTCCTCGGTCGTGGCTATAACTTCCCCATTGCACTGGAGGGCGCACTCAAGCTGAAAGAAATCTCCTACATACATGCGGAAGGTTATCCTGCTGCAGAAATGAAGCATGGTCCGATTGCATTGGTCGATGACCAACTGCCTGTTCTTTTCGTTGCTACACGGGATGCCTTTTACGAAAAAATTGTCTCTAATATTCAGGAGATCAAGGCCCGCAAGGGGAAGGTGATTGCGATTGTCAGCAAGGGAGACACCGTTATTCCCGGCTTAGCCGATGATGTGATTGAGGTGCCGGAAGTACACGAAGCCATTGCGCCACTGTTGAATGTAATTCCTTTGCAACTACTGAGTTATTATACCGGTGTAGCCAAGGGTTTGGATGTTGACAAACCGCGCAACCTGGCCAAGAGTGAGTGTGACGGTGGAATAAACAAATTTGTGTAACTAATAATATCAGTTCCCATGTCGAAGAATATCATTTATCAAACACCCCATGAAGCATTGGGGTATGAGTTTGTTCCCAAGGCATATTTGCCGGAAGGAAAAAATGAGTTTTACCTGCGTGACCTGCAAAACAGAAGTGGTATCGTTTATCGTGGACTCACGGCTTACGAGATAGAACGACTGGTGAACAATGGCAACACCAGTGATAACTGGAATCATATCCTCGTATCGGACGCATTCAATCCCGACCTGGTAAAAAACTGCGCCTTTTTTGGGCTTGTGCGTATCGGAAAACTAGAGCCGGTTTGTCTGGGCTTCAGTGATTTGAAAATGCCGGTAGGACTCTATCACTCAACCATCATCAGTTGCGATTTTGGTGACAATGTGGTGATCAGTCATGTTAACTACATGTCACATTATATTGTTGGTTCTGAAAGCATGCTGATCAACATACATGAACTCGTAGCCACCAACCATGCCAAGTTTGGCAATGGCATCATCAAAGAAGGGGAAGATGAATCGGTGCGCATCTGGATGGAAATATGCAATGAAAATACCGGCAGAAAAGTGATGCCCTTCAATGGTATGCTGCCGGGGGATGCGTATTTGTGGAGCCGGCACCGGGATGATGAACAATTACAAAAAACTTTTCAGCGATTCACAGAAGAACGTTTCAACGATAAGAGAGGTTACTATGGAAAGATAGGTGACCGCACCATCATCAAGAATTGCATCATCATCAAAGATGTATGGATTGGTTCGGATGCCTACATCAAGGGAGCCAACAAATTAAAAAACCTTACCATCAATTCTGGTCCGGAGGGGCTCACCCAAATTGGAGAAGGATGTGAGTTGGTGAATGGTATCATTGGTTTTGGCTGTCGCTTGTTTTATGGCGTGAAGGCGGTGCGTTTTATCATGGCCTCACATTCTCAACTGAAATATGGAGCACGACTGATCAACTCTTATCTCGGCAACAATGCCACCATCTCTTGTTGCGAGGTACTGAATTCATTGATTTTCCCTGCCCACGAACAACACCACAATAACTCATTTCTATGTGCAGCATTGGTGATGGGACAAAGCAATATGGCAGCAGGAGCTACTATTGGGTCGAATCACAATTCACGGGGAGCTGATGGAGAAATTGTAATGGGCAGAGGATTCTGGCCCGGACTCTGCGTAAGTCTAAAACACAATTCCCGCTTTGCCAGCTTTTGTATCATTACCAAGGGCGACTATCCTGCAGAGCTTGATATTCCCCTGCCCTTCTCGTTGGTACACCATGATGTACCGAACGACCGTATTACCGTAATGCCTGCTTATTGGTTCATGTATAATTTTTATGCCCTCGCCCGCAATGCAGCAAAGTATGGTGATCGTGATAAAAGAACCGAAAAAATTCAGCACCTGGAATTCGATTACCTCGCACCCGATACGGCTGAGGAAATGCTAAAGGCACTTGTCATCATTGAAACAGCGGTGGGAGAAGCTTTGCTGGCAGCAGGAGAAAAATTACCTGCCGGAAGAACCGTGGCCAGGCTGGGAAAAGAGGCATTGCTCGCAGGCAATAAAAAGATTGATACCCTGCCTGTCTATGTCAAGGGCTTTGAAAACAGCAAGAGAAAAACACAATTGTTGAAAGTGTCGGCAGCTTATAAGGCGTATCGACAGATGCTGCTCTTTTATGGACTCAGGGCGCTGTTAGATCTGATGGAAGAAAAAGAATGCAGTTCCATGCGCCAACTCCAGCAAAGCATCCCAACACTTCCAGGCAAAACTGCCTGGCACAATATCGGTGGTCAGTTGATGGCGGAAAAGACTTTACAAGAACTGTTGCGTAAAATACGTTCTCGCTCTATCCGCTCCTGGGAAGGGGTGCATGCGTTCTATCAACAGAAAGGGGAAGTTTACTCCCGAGAGAAACAAGCCCATGCGCTTTCTGTATTACAACAAATGACGGGGGTTAGGTTAAGTACCTTGAATTTGGATACATTGAATGATTGGCTCGATGCTGCCAAAAAGATACAACGCTCAATTGCAGGCAGCATCCGTTCATCCCGCATGAAGGATTATGAAAATCCTTTCCGCCAGATGCTGTATGATAATGAAGCGGAGATGCTGCAGGTGTTGGGTGACCCGAATGACAATTCCTTCCTGCGTGAGCAGGAAAAAATAAATCGACGGTTTACAGCACGTGTAGAGAAAATCCGCCTAAGGATGAAAAAATGATTATAGTTTCAATCCAAGACCTATCTGTATCTGCTGGCTGGTCCATTTGTCGCGATCATCTATATTATTGATGTTGGTAAGACCAATATTATAGCGACCATATACCCGCAACATCAGAATGTTCAATTGAGCACCGGCTACCATCGAGAGATCACCACTTTTGAAGGCATCCCTTCCGTTCTGCAAAAGCGACTTGTCTTGTTGCAGCAGAATACTAAATTGAGGACCTGCATTCAGGGTAAGAAATCCACCCATTAGATTGTACCGCAGCAATACCGGAATTGATAAATAATTCAATTCATAAATATTGTTGAGATTAAATGCAGTATTGGTTACAGTGGAATAAAGTGTATTCATACTTGCAGGCACTCCCCCCATTTGGTTCCAGATGACTTCGGGTTGGATGCCGAATTTTTTACTGAAATCTATTTCCGCAAATGCACCTGCATGATAGGCAAATTTGAATCCGTCGTTGAAGGATTGACCTTCGACTTTATTCATGTTTCCACCTACTTTCAAACCGAGGCGAAATCCTTGTGCCATAGAGGATGTAGTGAATGCGACAGCGGCCAGGCAAAAAATGATGAATTTTTTCATACGTAAATTTCTGTAAAATTAAACAATAAACGTACCACAAAACGAATAGCAAATTTTTAATATATATTTAAACTTCATTTTCATCGAACTAAGTACCCATGCTAGACCAATTCTATAAGGGTAATTTCCGGGAGAATGCCTACCCGCCCGGGATAACCGATGAAACCGAAACCACGATTGACATATAATTTCTGGTTACCTTCCTCATACAATCCTGCCCATTGTTTGTACATCCATTGTACCGGACTCCATTTGAAAAACGGATTTTCCATACCAAATTGCATTCCATGGGTATGTCCTGACAACATCAGATCAATATCGGAATAATCGGTTCTCACCTGCGCATCCCAGTGACTAGGGTCATGACTCATCAAGATCTTAAAAGGTATTGGTTCGGTTCCCGGATAGGCTTCCTGCATTTTTCCATATTTCGGAAATCTTCCCTTAGCACCCCAGTTTTCAATTCCCAGCAGGGCAATTTTCTCCCCGTTTTTTTCCAACAAAACATGTTCATTCATCAACAACCGCCAACCCATGCTGGCATGAATTTGTTGCAGTGTTGCTAAGTTGTTTTGTTTTGCTTCAATGGTTGGCCAGGCAACATAATCACCGTAATCATGGTTGCCTAAAATACTATAAACCCCCAAGGGTGCCCGTAAGCCGGAAAAAATATCTGTCCATCCCTCCATTTCGCTCGCCTTGTTATTGACGAGGTCGCCGGTGAAAAGCACCAGATCGGGCTGTTGTTGTTGGATCAATTGTATCCCGGCTTCCACCGCTTTTTTATCCTGCAAACTTCCTATATGTATATCGCTGATATGTGCAATTTTCAAACCCTTGAAGGAGGTAGGCAGGTTGTTGTAGGCCAGCGGTACTCGTTTGAGTTGATAATTGTATTTATTCCTGAAACCAAACCATAAACTCCCGAATAAGGTTCCCCCTAGTCCTAGTCC
This sequence comes from Sediminibacterium sp., assembly GCA_046095445.1. Taxonomy (GTDB): domain Bacteria; phylum Bacteroidota; class Bacteroidia; order Chitinophagales; family Chitinophagaceae; genus Sediminibacterium. The sequence goes on along the minus strand of JBJTJJ010000406.1, from coordinate 6,212 downwards.
CAACCAACTCATAAATACAGAACGGGGAATGCGGATACTGCCTGATTCCAGTTCCTGAGTTCCACTGGAAAATACCCGGAGAACTACCCAACTTACTCCTCTCCGGATATCATCGGTTAAAAATACCAGGGAGGCGATCATTTTGGAGAGGAATAGTCCCACCAATAGCGCAAACACATAATTACGGAAGAAAGGTGAATCCTGTAAAAAGCTGGCATAAGGGAACACCAGCACCATCAGGAGGGTGAGACCTGCCAATACCCAATGAACGGAAAATACCCAAAGTCTGGCTCTTTCGGACTGGTTTTGTGTAACTGCTTTCAATGATTGAAAAACATACCAGTCCAGCAACAACATGATCACCGCCAGAATCCACCAAAATGTTGGGTTACGCATCGATTAATATATTTAAAGCTACAGCCATAGTGCAGGCCAATGGTTCGATTGACCTCAAAATTAACAAGTTCAGTGCTGAAATACTCATGTTTTGGGTTAAACGGGCAAGTGGAGGGATAAAATGTGTGGTAGACGTTAAGTGTGGATTTTTCTTCTTATCCGGATGCCCCTTAAATAGTAAATTTGACAGCTTTATAGGGAAAATGCGACTATAATTGGTGTACATTACAATACCTTTGGAGCCGTTCAGTTTGATATGGAGGAATCAAAAAGGCATTGGAGGAAAATCAACTGAATTTGCTGGAACCCTCACCCGGAATCAGCAGAAATTTAAAATGAAGATTAAACGGATATTGTGAACTTATGGCAAGAATCATTGGTATAGCGAATCAAAAAGGTGGGGTTGGAAAAACGACGACAGCCATCAACCTGGCAGCCAGTCTCGCGGTGCTGGAATATAAAACTTTGCTGGTGGATGCCGACCCCCAGGCAAATAGTACCACCGGTGTTGGTTTTGACTTACATAATATTACCAGCAGTCTGTATGATTGTATGGTCAATAACCTGCCGGCCACTGATGTTCTTTTAACTACAGAAGTGCCCAACCTGCACCTGATACCTTCGCACATTGATCTGGTAGGTGCCGAGTTGGAAATGATCAATTATCCCAATCGCGAGAATGTTATCAAGAATATTCTTGAACCGATTGCTGATCGCTATGACTTCATCGTCATTGATTGTTCACCTTCCCTAGGATTAATCACTGTTAATTGTCTGGTGGCTGCTACCAGTGTGATTGTTCCGGTACAATGTGAATTCTTTGCCCTTGAAGGACTAGGAAAATTATTGAATACCATTAAGATCATTCAGAGCAGATTAAATCCTGAATTGCAAATTGAAGGCATCCTGATGACCATGTATGATGGACGCCTCAGATTGGGTAACCAGGTGATCAGTGAAATTCGCCGCCATTTCGATGACATGGTTTTTCAGACCATCATTCACCGCAATGCACGCTTGAGTGAAGCTCCCAGTGCCGGTAAGCCTGTAATTTTATTCGATGCAGACAGTAAGGGAACACAAAACTACCTGAACCTTACCAAAGAAATTTTGCAGAAAAACGGTTATACCAGAATCAGTAACGAAGAGCGAGTTATCCGCTAGTTGGAAGTTCTTATTGATCAAACACATTTATTATGGCAACACCTAAAAATAACAAAGAGCTCATTGGTAAAGGACTTCGCTCCCTGCTTGATAATATTTCAACTGAAATGAAAACAGGAGAGGGAACCCTGAAAGCAGAAGTAGTGAACCAGGCAATACAAACAGTTCGTATTCCAGTCAGTGATATCACCATCAATCCCAAACAACCCCGCAAAGATTTCAATGAAACCGCTTTGCAGGAATTAGCGGAATCATTGAAACGACACGATGTGATTCAACCCCTGACCGTTTCGAAACTTAGTAATGGCAAATACCAATTGGTTGCCGGAGAAAGAAGATGGCGGGCCTCACAAATTGCCGGATTTAAAGATGTTCCTGTTTATGTACGCCAATCGAATGACAAGGAATTGCTGGAATTGGCTTTGCTGGAAAATCTGCAACGCGAGAACCTTAACCCGATGGAGATCGCTTTCAGTTATCAGCGCATGATGGATGAGTTGAATTACACCCAGGAAGAGGTTGCCAAAAGCATGGGTAAAGAAAGAAGTTCGGTTTCCAATTATATCCGCTTGCTTAAACTTCCACCGGATATACAACAGGCAGTTAGACAGGGTAAAATCAGTTTTGGCCATGCCCGGGCACTCATCAATATTGATACCGTTGACCGCCAATTGATGGCTTTCCATCAGAGATTGGATAGAGGATTGAGTGTTAGACAAACCGAGGCATGTGTGAAAAATCAGTACAAGGTGAAGTCCGGAAGCAATACATCTCAACCTAAAGGACTTCCACCGGCATATAAAAAAATTGAAGATGCCCTGTCATCACAATTCAGTACCAAAGCAAAATTAGTGCACCATACTAAGGGACATGGCAGTATTACCTTGCCCTATTATTCTTTGGATGGACTGAATAAATTACTGAAGGACTTGCACATCACCATTAGTTAAGCTTAGGCCATGCGTTCATTTGTCTGCCTGCTGCTATTTTCATTTATATTGAACGGCTCACTGTTTTCGCAAAACCAGGGAACAGAGGTTTTGGATAGTGCACAGACTATTGGGAAAGTGAAGGATAGTGTTCGCAAACATGATCCAAAAATTGCTACCAGAAGGTCAGCCATTCTTCCCGGGTGGGGACAGGCATACAACAAACAATATTGGAAAATACCGCTGGCTTATGGCATCATCGCCATACCTGTAGGTACATTCATCTACAACAACAATTATTACAAGAAGATGAAGTTTGCTTATGAAGCTCGTTATAAACAGGCGCAGGGTGATCCCAGCGATGTTCCATTCATAGACCCTGAATTGACGGGACTCTCCATTGTTAATCTGATTAATTACCGCAACGCATACCGCCGCGACCGCGATTACTCAGTTTTGTTCTTCCTGCTTGCCTGGGGTTTTCAGGTATTGGATGCCACCGTATTCGCTCACCTCAAACAATTTGATGTCAGCAATAACCTAAGTATGCAGATGAGGCCGCAACTCGATCCTATCACCCGCAATACGGGCTTCACCCTCAGTTTTCAACTGAAATCCAAATCCAACAGATCGTCTGAATCGCGCTAAGCATTTATTTATGAAAATTGCACTGATAGGTTATGGAAAAATGGGCAAGGCCATAGAAGCAGCAGGAATTGAGGCTGGCCATAGCTTTCCCTTAATCATTGATGTCAATAACCGGCACGAACTAACCAAAGAGAATCTTCAGGCAGTGGATGCTGCCATCGAATTCACCGGCCCGCATAGCACAGTAGAAAATATTAAGTCCTGCCTTGCTGCAGGAGTTCCTGTAGTATCAGGAAGTACCGGCTGGCTTGAACACTGGAAGGAAGTATCAGATTTTTGCACACAGGTGAACGGTTGCCTGGTCTATTCGAGTAATTACAGTATAGGTGTCAATTTATTTTTTGCTGCCAATGCCTGGCTGACACGTTTAATGAAAGACCATCCGGAATACCGGATCAGCATTGAAGAAATTCATCATACGGAAAAGAAAGATGCGCCCAGTGGAACAGCCATTACGCTTGCGGAAGATATACTGGCCGAAAGAAAAGATTTAAAGGGCTGGGTGAATGTTGCTACAGATGCTGCAGATCTGCTTCCTATACATTCAACAAGAATTGACCCCACACCGGGTACCCATCGGGTGCTTTATAGTTCACCCATTGATGACATCGAATTGACACATACCGCTCATAACCGCACTGGTTTTGCACGAGGTGCCTTACTGGCGGCGGCCTTCACCAAAGAGAAAAAGGGAATTTTTTCCATGAAAGAAGTATTGGGCTTCTAGGTTTCTCAACCGCCTAATTTTCCCTATATTGCCGTAATGTTGTCGAAGAAAACACAATATGCTTTCAAGGCGCTCACCTATCTTGCTGAACACCGGGAAGAAGGACCTGTACTAATTGCCATGATCGCCCGCAAGAAAAAAATTCCACTGAAATTCCTAGAGAATATTTTATTGCTGCTGAAAAAAGAAGGTATTCTGGACAGCAAGAAAGGCAAGGGTGGCGGCTATTTTTTCAAACTTGTGCCACAGCAGGTTCCTTTATCCCGCATCATGCGGCTCCTGGAAGGACCCATCGCTCTCTTGCCCTGTGTGAGTCTGAATTTTTATCAGAAATGCAAGGATTGTGATGAAAAGACATGCGGACTGAACAAGGTGATGAAACAGGTAAGGGATAATACTCTGAGTGTGCTGGATAAAAAAACTGTTCAAGACCTGGTACAATAAATATTTTATTTTTTATCATCCTCCTTTAACCAAAACCCCAAAAATGAAACGTTTATTATTGTCTGCATTATTGTTACCGCTTATAGGCATTGCGCAGGAAAAACAGGCATCACAGTCTACTCCCAAGAACATTTTTCGTGTGAACCTGTCATCTCTGGTGCTCAAGAACTATCACGTTACTTATGAGCGTGCTTTGAGCAAAAAAATATCATTGTCTGTTAGCTATCGCCTGATGCCCAAGGGTAGTCTGCCTTTCAAAGATTATTTTGATAACAGTGTGAGCGGAAGTGCACTCCAATTCAATGGAATCCAGGTGGGTAATTCTGCCATTACGCCGGAATTACGCTTTTATCTTGGTAAGGGAACCATGAAAGGATTCTATTTGGCTCCTTATGCGCGTTTTGCATCGTTTGAAGCAACTACTCCTATCAATTATACATCTACAGGTGGTGGTTCCGCTGTAGTTAAGACAGGGGATTTTGTGGGCAAGGTGACTTCAACCAGTGCCGGTATCATGTTGGGCTGGCAATTCAATTTGTCGAAGAAACTGGTTATGGACCTGCAGCTGATTGGCGGGCATTTTGGTAGTTGTTCGGGTAATCTTGCATTGGTTTCAGTTATACCATTGTCTGCACAGGAACAAACTTCTTTGCAAAGCAGCCTGAACGATATTAAAGTAGAACCTTTCGATATCAAAACCAGTGTCAATGCCAATGGCGCCAACATTCAGGTAACCGGTCCATGGGCAGGTATTCGCGGAGCGAATATTGGTATTGGATTTAGGTTCTGATAACTATAACTGAAATATTCTTCCCTTGTTTTCGGGGTGGTTGTTCAGCATGTCCATCGTCATCTTATCGATGTCGTAAGCCGGCTGCCAGCCCCAGTCGCTCCTGGCCACACTGTCATCAATACTTTGTGGCCAGCTGTCGGCAATTGTTTGCCGATAATCGGGCTTATACTGCAAATCAAAGTCGGGCAGGTGCTTTTGTATAGATGCTCCAATGTCAGCAGGAGAAAAACTCATACCGGCAATGTTGTAAGAAGTTCTCACAGATATAGCATCAGCCGGCGCTTCCATCAATTCCAACGTAGCACGCAATGCATCGGGCATGTACATCATCGGAAGGTAAGTATCTGAAGATAGGTAACAGTTGTATTTTCCATGTAACAAAGCTTCCTGATAAATTTCTACTGCATAATCGGTGGTCCCGCCGCCGGGTAAAGATTTATAACTGATAAGTCCGGGATATCTCAAACTGCGCACATCAACACCATAGCGCTTGTGGTAATAGTTGCACCAGAATTCTCCGGCATACTTGCTGATACCATACACCGTGGTGGGCTCGATAACCGTATTTTGGGGACAAAGCCGGCGGGGAGAAGTCGGGCCAAAAACTGCGATACTACTGGGCCAATACACTTTGCTGAGTTTTTCCTCCCTGGCTATATCCAACACATGGAGCAGGCCTTGCATGTTGAGGTGCCAGGCCAGATGAGGATTTTTCTCACCTGTAGCCGATAACATGGCTGCCAATAAATAAACCTGAGTAATGTTTTGCCGAATCACCTGCACATGCAACATCTCCTTGTTCATCACATCCAGGCTCACATAAGGTCCGGTGCCCGCCAACAAAGGATTCTCCTCCCGCAAATCGGAGGCGATTACCTGGCTGTTGCCATAAATATTTCTCAACGCAAGGGTTAACTCCACCCCTATTTGTCCGGAAGCACCAATGACCAGAATTTTTTCCTTTTGCATGGTTGTTCATTCTTTTCGGCGTGCAAGTTACTTCAAAAACCAAAAGTAAGGACGAGGCCCTTTGAAAGCCATTGCCATTAATTGCTTACTTTTATGGCCTCACAATCTCCCTAGTTTTACACCATGATGCCCGAATTTTTAC
>JBJTJJ010000405.1:0-2649 GCA_046095445.1 Sediminibacterium sp. | reverse complement strand
TCCCTGGGGATATTCATACAATAAAAAATTGGACCCATCATTAATCGTCCCTCCTAAAGAAGCAGACCAGGTAAGTTTCTTCTTAAATTTTTTACTGTATTCCGTAAAAAAACCAAACCCGAAACTATCTCCTGTGCCATTAAAATTTGTCCCCGCTGAAAACTGTAAAAGTTTTGTCTGGGCATTGGTTTGACTGAACAGGATGATTGCGACGATAAGACTATAAAAATATTTCATGAATTGTATTTAAAAACATTTTATGCCAGGAATCCTTCAGGCGAAAACAAAAACAGCAAATTGCTTGCCAAAGACAACATACACTATCAGCTTCATTTTTATTCCCTCGTAATTTTAGCTCTAATAATGAAACGATACTCCCTACTTGCCTATCCAGAATCAAGCTTTAAAACCTTTACTGTAAATTCTTGATTTAGTCTCAATAAATAATCAATCTATGCTCTTTTTGAAAAAATAAATGCGGAAAACCGTAATTACCTACCCCATTTTTGGACTTAAAACATTGATTTCCAATAAAGCGATTTTTGTATTTTTTCCTCCGCATAGTTTTTCGAATGAAATGAGAAGACTGTGCGGGTGAATTGCATACCAACCAAATGAGTAGGTATCTGCATCAATGTATGGACAGAGTAATTGAAAAGCATGCCGCAAAGTCTCCGCCAAAGGCGGAAGACTTCGCGGAGGAAAAAAGAGGAGAAATTGAAAAATTATACCGCATAGTCCTCCAGCGCTGCGCTGCAGGAAGAGCTTGTGCGACAATGGAGCAAGACTATTCGGTGAAAAACTATTTTATGAATGAATTCGTATTCTTTTTTTATCCTTCCGTTTGTACCTTTAACCTCTTATTGCTTAACCATGTCTTACCCCTATCAGATCAAAAGTTTTGAGGCCTATCAAAGTACCTACCAACAAAGCATGGATGACCCCGCCGGATTCTGGGCCGGCATCGCCGAACACTTTACCTGGAGAAAAAAATGGCATACCGCCCTGGAATGGAATTTCACCGAACCCAACGTCAAATGGTTCCAGGGTGGAAAAATGAATATCACCGAAAATTGTCTGGACCGCCACCTGGCAGAACGTGGCGAACAAACTGCCATCATCTGGGAACCCAATCAACCCAATGAAGCGGCAAGAACATTTACCTACCGGGAATTACATGAACAGGTATGTCGCTTCGCTCAAGTCTTACTCAACAATGGTGTTACAAAAGGAGACCGTGTTTGTATTTATATGGGCATGATACCCGAACTGGCCATCGCCGTACTCGCCTGCGCACGCATCGGCGCCATCCACAGCGTAGTGTTCGGCGGCTTCTCAGCACAAAGCATCTCCGACAGATTGCAAGATGCAAAAGCAGCATTCATCATTACCTGTGACGGCGCATTCCGCGGAGCAAAAGACATCCCCCTGAAAAATATCATCGACGACGCACTCATCGGTTACGATGGCATCGAACGTGTGATCGTATGCGCGCGCACCAATACCCCCGTTTCAATGCTAAAGGGCAGAGATATCTGGTGGGAAGAAGAAATGAACAAGGTTGCCGAATCAGGCATCGCATGCAGCACAGCAGAAGAAATGGATGCAGAAGATCCGCTTTTCATCCTCTATACCTCCGGCTCTACCGGTAAACCCAAAGGAGTAGTGCACGCCTGCGGCGGATACATGATCTATGCGAACTACACCTTTGTGAATGTCTTCCAATACCAGACCGGTCAGATACATTTCTGTACCGCCGACATCGGCTGGATCACCGGCCATAGCTATATCCTGTACGGCCCACTGAGCGCAGGCGCCACCACGCTGATGTTCGAAGGTATCCCTAGCTGGCCCGATGCCGGCAGGTTCTGGGACATCATCGATAAATACCGTGTCAATATATTTTATACTGCCCCAACCGCAATCAGAAGTTTGATGGGTTTTGGAAAAGAACCCTTGCAGGGAAAAGATCTTTCATCACTGCAAGTATTGGGTACCGTTGGCGAACCCATCAATGAAGAGGCCTGGCATTGGTACGATGAAAATGTAGGCAAGAAAAAATGTCCCATCGTTGATACCTGGTGGCAAACAGAAACAGGTGGCTGTCTTATCAGCAACCTGGCAGGCATCACTCCCGCCAAACCCAGCTGGGCCACCCTTCCACTGCCGGGTGTGCAATTGCTATTGGTGGATGAAAACGGAAATGAGAAAACAGCCGTGGGCGATGAAACGATTGCAGGCAATCTCTGCATCAAAGCTCCCTGGCCATCCATCTTACGCACCACCTATGGCGACCATGAACGTTGCCGGCAAAATTACTTCGCCACCTATCCGGGTCTCTATTTCACCGGCGATGGAGCATTGCGGAACAAAGATGGTTTCTATCGCATCACCGGCAGAGTTGATGACGTTCTCAACGTGAGCGGTCACCGCATCGGAACAGCTGAAGTAGAGAATGCCATCAATATGCATGCAGGGGTAGTGGAGAGCGCAGTAGTTGGTTTCCCACATGCTGTAAAAGGTCAGGGCATCTACGCTTTTGTCATTTATCAGGGATCGCATGATCCTCATGCACATGGCTCAGACGATTTGATTCGCAATGATATCCTGCAAACTGTATACAGTTTGCAGGATATCATTGCGAATCAA
>JBJTJJ010000404.1:0-6611 GCA_046095445.1 Sediminibacterium sp. | reverse complement strand
TGGGTGAAGGACTGCTTATCGATCTCTGACAATCGCTTCCGCAACAACGAAATCTTATCCTTTACAATCCGGCGGTCAGTTTCAATTTCGGTTTCCCCCGGTCCACGGGTTCCAATACCACCCCCCTGTCTCTCGAGGTGTTTCCATAAGCCCTTCAAGCGGGGCAACAAATATTGGTATTGTGCCAACTCTACCTGCACCCTCGCTTGAGCAGTGCGGGCCCGTCCGGCAAAAATGTCGAGAATCAAATCACTGCGGTCAATCGTTTTCACCTTCAACTCTTTCTCAATATTGGAAATCTGTGAACCCGACAACTCATCATCAAAAATCACCAGCGGAATACCATGCTGCTGTACGTATTGACGAATCTCTTCCAATTTTCCCTTCCCTACAAAAGTGCGGCTGTCGGGATGGGGTAATTTTTGTGTGAACCGCTTGACAGCGTAAGCCCCTGCCGTATCTGCCAGAAATGCCAGCTCATCGAGGTATTCATTGGCCTGCGCCTCGGTCTGGTCTTTCTGTATGAGTCCGACCAACACCGCCCTGTCTTCCGTTCTTGTCCCTGTTTTTTTCTCTATCACTTACTTTTCCCGTTTCTTTTGCAAAGGTACAACCGCATTGGGGCCTTCCCTAAAAAAATGAACCCGCCATCGGCGGGTCCTGTATTGATATTTTTCACAATGATTATAGTCCGCTGATGGTTATACCTACCGATAACCTGTTCATCTGAGGTCCCGCACCATCTTTTAAAACTCCGGTGATCTGGTAGCCGGCACTCAGGGATAAGGCCCCGTAACCTACTCTTCCCGTTAGGGCCAACATAGTACCATTGAAGTAACGGCGTTGACTTTCTTTCTGCACATAAGTCGGACCATAAATTGAAAATCCATTTTTCGATAACAGGTTCTTCCCTTTGGAATGGGTGTTCAATAAGGTACCCACTTTGATACCCAATGCAGCTTTCCAGGATTTATTCGGATTCTCCGGATTGGAATAATACCGCACTTCCACCGGCACTTCTGCATAAACATTGGTGACTTTATACTTCTTGAAATTGTCAGCACTATCCGTACGATTGAAAGGAAGACGCGTGGAGTTGGCTTTTACATCTACTCTTGATTTGTCAAAAAAGATATGGGTACTTCCTATCCCTACTCCAAAAGCCACACTGTACTTTTTGTTGGTCTTAAAGGGCTTATCCAACATGAAATACATATTGAAATGCCGGCTAAATCCATTGCCGATGCGAACACTGTCGGGGCGGCTGAGCCAGGTATCTGCACCATATTGAATCACCAGGTGGTCGGCAGCACGACTTGACAAGTCAACTTTACTCCAATCACGCTTGGGCATTACGGGCTTTACAGGCTTAGCGGCTTTTACAACCCTGGGGGCAGGGGCAGCCGAGGGCTGCTTCTTGAAAAACAACCACTTCTTGGTCATCTGTCCGGAATCTTTCTTGGAAGTTTGTGCCATGGTCGCAACAGACAAGGGCAGGATCAAAATCAGTAGCAGTAGTTTGTTCATGCAGTCGAATTAAGTGGCAATCAATGCCGGAAGTGGCAAAAATAACTGAATTGGCCGCAAAGATGAGGTTAAAAATTAGTCAAAATATAACAAATCTCCTATTTAGCAGGGGCTTACAGAAGGTTTGGCTTTTACTCCCCCGCTTTACCATGTAAGAAGGTGTACCTTTATCGTATTATTAAAGCAACTATTTTGAAATTTACTGATTGTAAGCTGGATGAGCGTTTGTTGGAAGGGATTGACTCAATGGGGTATGAAAACGCCACCCCTGTGCAAGAGCAAGTGATGCAACCCATCCTGGATGGAAACGATATTATCGCATCGGCCCAGACGGGCACGGGAAAGACGGCTGCATTTTTACTTCCTCTGATCAACCGATTATTGACCGAACCCCAGGAAGAACAGCAGGTGAAGGCCATGATCATTGTGCCTACCCGTGAGCTGGCCGTGCAGATCGAGCAGACCCTGGAGGGACTTTCCTACTTTACCTCGATTAGTTCAATTGCCGTATATGGAGGGGGTGACGGCATCAACTTCGCTACCGAAAAGAAGGCATTGAGTAGCGGGGTTGATATAGTTATTTGTACGCCGGGCAGAATGATTACACATCTCAACATGGGCTATGTTCGGGTGAAAGGTTTGAAATATTTGGTTTTGGATGAAGCTGACAGGATGCTGGATATGGGATTTCATGATGATATCATGAAGATCATTGGTCAGCTGCCCAAGCAGAGGCAAACACTCTTGTTTTCTGCTACCATGCCACCAAAAATGCGTGAGCTGGGTCGAAAGATATTAAATGCTCAGCCCATGGAAATCAACATCGCTGTTTCCAAACCACCTGAGCAGATCGTTCAGGAGGCCTTCGTGGTGTATGAACCACAAAAAATTCCGCTGATAAGAAATCTTTTAGCTGAGAGGGCGGGTCAAATTGTCATTGTTTTTTGTTCCAGTAAGCAGGCAGTCAAGCAGCTCACGCGTGAGTTGAAGAAGGCAGGTATTGCCGCTGCAGAAATTCACTCTGATCTCGAGCAAAATCAGCGGGAGCAGGTGATGCTCGATTTTCATAGCGGAAAAACGAAGGTGCTGGTCGCTACGGATATCCTAAGCAGAGGTATTGACGTTGACAATATTGATCTGGTGATCAATTATGATGTGCCCCGCGACGGAGAAGATTATGTGCACCGCATCGGAAGAACAGCCAGAGCAGAAAGCAAGGGAACTGCCTATACATTTATTATTGAGAAAGAGCAATCGGCCTTTGCGCGCATCGAAAAATTATTGAGGAAGGAAGTTACCAAGCGGGAGGTTCCAGCTGAATTGGGACCGACTCCGGTGTATAATCCAAGGGCTTCCCGACATCAGGGGGGTGGAGGAAGGAAGCCGGCTCCGCCACGCGGGAAGAAAACCTCCGGTGGAGAGAATACGTATGCCAAAGACAATCGCCACCTGGGTTTCAGAAGCAACGTACACCGGCCCAAATAAGCTGTGCTGATTAGTGTTGCAAATGCGGAAGGGCTATTGGGAGGGTAGTAGAATCCGGGTCTCTGAGCAGAATACTTTTTTCATTCAAAAGTTCTGCGAGAGGAGCATTGTGTAAACTATCCAGGTTGCTGTTCTTCAGGTACCAGCTTTGCTTGCTGCCATCCGGTTTGTGCCAGCGAATGATCTTGCATTTGCACTGTGCATTTTCCAGTGAGTTATAAATTTCTTCCAATTTTCCACCTGTACCTAATTTTTGATATACCTCCCGGATGCCAATGATTTGATTCAGTGGTCCCACATCAAAATTCCAGGAGGCAGAAATTACGTTCAGGTAGGGCTGATCGGCAGCATGGGCAAAGGAAAGCAGGGAGTGGCGGGGGGAAACAATGGAAGCGTCGTTGTTTTTTACATGGGTATGGATGGAGACAATGCCTTTGCTTTCGAATTGGGCATAGCCACTGTGGTTAAAACTGGCACCAAATCTTTCCACCAGATAATGCCCCTCCGGTTCGCGCTTGAAATGCATCAAATTAGCAACGTATTTATGGTATCGATCCGGATCTGATTTTCTGGCTTGTGGTGATCCGGTATAACAGATCCAAATACCTTCCAGACTATCGGCTTCAGCTGGAGCAGGTTCATAAGGAATCAGACTCATCTGCTGTTGATAGCGTTCTAATTGATTGCTTTGTTTCCAGTACAGGTAGCCCAGGATCAATGCCGGCAGCAGCAAAAGAGCCATGGATAGCAGAGGCAAAGATTTTTTAGTAGTAGGGGAAGGAGTTTTGGTGAACTCTTGCAGTTGTTCCTTCAATAATTCATTTTCCTGAAATACCGAGAGCGTATCCTGGCGAGGACTAGCTTCTGTGCTTCTTTTTTCTACTAGCTCCTGATCGGTCGGGTGCTGATCAAATCCCAATCTTCCTACACCATATAAGTATATATAGCAGGCATCTAATAGGAATGGTCGCGGATTACCCACCAGTCCCATAAAAGCATCACGAATCTGTCCGCCGGTTATATCATATTTCCGAAAAGGATACTCTGTCTTCTCTTTTTTCGCATCGGGGGTATACGGAATGTGCTGCAATGTGTCGGCAGTTTCCGGCAGCCGATTGCTTATGTCACTCAGCAGGATGGCCAGGGGCTCATAATTTTTCTTGTTGGTATTGGCTACCAACTCTTGTCCGCTTTCCTGCCTGTACTTTTCCATGCTGCGGCTAATCAGATAAACGATTTCTCCTCTCCCCCCCGACATTTAATTAATTATTTGAAAATCAGTTATTTATAAAATTTCCGAAAAAATACAGGTAATTCAGATTGACGTAAAGTTAAAGAAAGTTTAATAAGAATACACCCTTTCCTTACTCGCTTTGTTATTTAGCAGGCGCATTTTATGCTTTATTATTAAAATTAAATTTAATATGAAAAGGTTCCTTCCTTATTTGGTGTTGATGACAGGGGCAATTGCCTGTCTGCTGACCAACGCTGTTACAGCACAAACCACAGCTACCACCAGCTTGACGGTGAAGGGTAAGGTATTATTATCGAAAGAGAATACCGGACTAGGCAATGTTTCGGTACAGGCCTCGAAGTCGAAGGCGGGTACGGTAACCGCCGATGATGGTTCATTTACCATCCGTATCCAGAAAGGCGAGTCACTCCGCTTTACCCGTGTTGATCTGCAGCCGGTTACCATTACAGCTATTTCAGGAGAGTCTTTAGCTGTTGAAATGCAACTGGCAGATAACAACCTGGAAGATGTATTGGTAGTTGCTTATTCCAACCAACGCAAAAAGACCTTCACCGGTTCGGTAGGCACTATTAAGAATACAGTAATTGAATCTGCTCCGAATGCATCTGTTCAAGAGACGCTGCAGGGAAATATTGCTGGTGTGCAAAGTACGAATGGTTCCGGTCAGCCGGGTAGTGTTCCCAATATTCGCATCCGCGGAGTTGGCTCTATCAACGCCGGTGCAGCACCTCTTTATGTAATCGATGGTATCCCCGTGGTAAGCGGAGACATATCTGGTTTGAACAGCAATACGATCGCCGGCTTGAATGCCAACGACATTGAAAGTCTCACTGTACTGAAAGATGCCAGTGCAACTTCACTCTATGGTTCCAGAGCGGCTAATGGGGTTATTTTGATTACCACCAAAAAAGGTAAGGCAGGAAAATCTAAATTAGGATTGATTTACCAGCGCGGTGTTACCAGCAATACCATTCGGGAAGAACAGAAAACATTGACTACTCCGCAGTACTTACAATATTATAAGGAAGGTTGGGTGAATGCGGGCAACCGTGCCGGCTCCTTTGACTCTTTACTGGCAGCCAATTCAATCAACCCTAATATCAATACTGATTGGTTTGATATGGTATTGCGCCAGGGAAACTATTCACAGTATAACCTGAGTACAAGTGGAGGAAGCGACAAGAATACTTATTTCATGTCCGGTAGTTATTACAAGGCCGATGCTCCTACCCGCAATATCGATTATGAGAAAGCTACTTATCGGTTGAACCTGAATTCAGAAATCGCAAAAGTGGTTAATCTGAAGGGTGGAATCAGCGGAAGCTTCCAGCGTACCAGCAATTTCCTGGGAGGAAGTTTCTTCGGTAATCCCATCCGTGCCATGTATCGCCTGGCGCCCTGGTTGCCCGTATATAAGAGTGATGGTGTTACTTATGAGTTAGGTTACAACAATGGATACAATCCGGTGGCAGTTTTAGAAACCACCAAGCGCAATGCCAAGACGTATAATATTTCGGCGACGCTCGCTCCAACTGTGAAAATTTCGAAGGGGCTTACTTTCGAGGGTAACTATGCATTGGATTTTAACCATGCGTTTTCTTCCATATTTTATGATCCACGTGTAGGAAATGCCAACGTAGCTGCCAATGGTGTTATTAGCAATTTTACACAGGATATTGTCAACTGGATTTCAACCAATATCATCCGCTACAAAACTAGTATCAACGACAAGCACAACATTGAGTTGTTTGCCGGCTTGGAATACCAGGCGCGTTCTGATGTTGACATCAGCATAGAGGTGAATAGTATCGCACCGGGAACCAGCACACCTGCCGGAGGTTCTAATCCGGTTCAAACCACAGGTACGGCCACCGCTAACCGCATCATGAGTAAATTTTTCAATGCCAATTATAGTTTCAACGATCGCTTTTTCTTCTCAGGATCTATCCGAGAGGATGCTTCTTCCCGCTTCGCCAAAAACTTTCAGTCTGCAGTTTTCTGGTCCCTTGGTGCCGGTTGGAACATTAGCAATGAAAAATTCTTCAATGTAGATTGGGTGAAGGAATTGAAATTGAGAACCAGTTATGGTTATACAGGTAATCAGGGAATCGGTAATTTTGAATCACAGGGTTTATATTCTGCCGGAAGTGATTACGATTTCCGCTCCGGATTAACCCTTTCTCAATTAGCCAACAATAACCTGACCTGGGAAAAAAATATCCCCTTTAATGTGGGCATTGACTTTGCTTTAGCTAAAGGACGTTTCAATGGTACGTTGGAGTTCTATACCCGCACCAGCAGTGACCTTTTAATCAGTCAATCCATACCCAGTGTAAATGGTGTA
>JBJTJJ010000403.1:0-1981 GCA_046095445.1 Sediminibacterium sp. | reverse complement strand
AATCAGAATAATTGCTTTGGTAAAAAGATGGGGGGTACCGGTTTCCTCTATCCCACGCTGCTGGAAATATTCCTGAACACGTCGACGAAGTTCTGTATGAAGATTAACGGTAACCTGAGGAAATTTGGGTATGCTAAAGGAAGACATTGATTAAAGTTTATAACTACAATGATACTGATAAAAGGCCGAAATTGTTGTTGCCGGATTCACAATAATCAACACTATTCGAAAGAATAATTTTTAACAAGTATCCTTTCCAGTTGTAACATATTAACATTGGGGATAAGATTCCGTGATTCGGGGATATAAAAAATTGTCTTACAATATACTTTTTGACCGGGGATGCGTTAATAGTTTGATAATCCTACCTTGTTTATCATGCAGGTTACCAATGAATTAAATGCTTTATTGTCGTTAATTGATGACCCGGATTCCGAAGTTTATGAGTCTGTGTCAGGAAAACTAATGGGCTATGGTAGGCCTATCATTCCTGACCTGGAGAACCTTTGGGAAAACCAGCCAGATGAAAAAGTTCAAGAACGTATTCAATTCATCATCAGGAGATTACAAATTCGTGAAATTGGAGTTGACTTAAAGGAATGGAAGAAGGCAGGTTGTGCAGATCTCTTAGAGGGAGCCTTATTAGTAGCAAAGTACGATCAGCCGGATTTATGTCTTGATTCGCTCCGGAATGAAGTCGAGCTCTTGAAAAAGAACATCTGGCTTGAATTGAACAACTTCCTTACCCCATTGGAACAAGCCAAAGTGATGAAGAATATGGTTTATGAATTCTTTGACTTAAAGGGGACACAGTTAATGAATACCCAGGTCAATGACTTTTTTCTCCATCACGTAATTCAAAAAAAACAGGGTAATACCCTTACTAATGGGCTACTGTATCACCTACTTTGTCAGCAATTGAATATTAAAACATCTCTCCTCTTTTTCCCTAACACCTATATGCTGGCATTTTATTCAACAGGACTTTTGTACGAACCAAAATATCCACCTGTCAGAGAATCAATTCAGTTTTATGTTGAACCTGCCACTGGTCAGCCATATACTCAACATGATGTGGATATATACTTTAAAAGATCTAAACTAGAGCCAACAGTTAATTATTTCACACCACTTTCTCATGAAAATATTATTGTCCGGCTTTTGCTTGAAACAGCCAAATGTTATCAAGAAAAAAATAATGATCCAATCAAAGCTGCTGAACTAACTTCTCTTGCTGATCAAATCAAGCTGTATAATCCTGATACTTAAAATATAATTTCGTGATGATCAGTTGGTCAGATTTTGAAAAAATAGATATCAGACTTGGTACCATTCTGGAAGTATCTCCATTTCCCCAAGCTAAAAAACCTGCTTACCAACTAAGCATAGATTTTGGCGAATTAGGTGTTCTCCGTTCATCTGCCCAGATAACCCATCATTATACCCCAGAGCAATTAATCCATCAACAGATTATTGCGGTTGTAAATTTCCCCAAGAAACAAATCGCCAACTTCATGAGTGAGTGTTTGGTGCTGGGTGTATATGACGAAAACAATCAGGTTGTTTTATTACATCCTCATCAGCGCTTAAAAAATGGTCTTAAAATTGGATAATGATGGAGGTATATTATACATATTATGAGAGTCCGATTGGCCTGATTAGAATTGGTGGAACAGATACGTTCATTACTGAAGTAAGATTTGTGGATGAACAACAGGATATGATTCATGGAGAGCCTGGGGTGACGGAAGTCATTCATCAATGTACTGAAGAGTTAATTGAATATTTCAGGGGTACTCGAAAAAAATTTGATACACCTCTTTTTCAAACCGGTACTGAATTTCAGGAAATGGTATGGAAAGAACTGTTAACTATTCCTTTCGGTAAGACCATCAGCTATCAGCAATTGGCGGATGCCATAGGTGACTCAAAAGCTACCAGAGCTGTAGCGGGTGCCAATGGGAAAAATAGTATTATGATC
>JBJTJJ010000402.1:0-4647 GCA_046095445.1 Sediminibacterium sp. | reverse complement strand
GAAAGGGTACTCCGGGTTCCGCGGAATCTTGTAAAATTTGCACCTTCCGGATGATACCTGCGGCTATGGTTAGCTCTGCATACTCAATGGTTTTTCGATTGATATCTACCCGATTGCCTCTGATGGTCCATCTTGACTCCTGCATGTATTATTGGATTAATTGAACTTTAACGTCCCCTGTTTGTTAGTAAAAGATAGCATTTTAATTTTGCATTTCGTTGATCTAAACATTGAATAGTACCATCAAAACAACACCCATGAATCTTCGTTCCCTGGCTGTTTGCCTCCTGTCTTTTTCATTTTTCTCAGCTAATAGCCAAACTGCTGATGAAATTATTGCCCGTTATGAAGTTGCCGCCGGTGGGCGGGAAAAGCTGGAAGCCATTCGTTACCTCGAAATCAACAGCAACCTTGCCATGGGTATGATGGGTCGTACCATCGACTTACCGCTCACCCTAGTTAAAGAAAAAGGCAAATTGTTCCGCCGCCAGATTGGAGGAATCATGGGTATGGGAGATAGTTATACCATGATTACCGACACATCCGGCTACATTTTCATACCTGCCATGCGCGGTTTTGGTGATATGCAGGGAACACCATCTGTTACATCTCGCATTCCGGATAACGAAGTGGCGGCACAGCAATATGAACTGGATTGTGCAGGGGCTTTTGGTGAATTGGTGAATTATGCTGCCAAAGGACATACCGCTGAGTTTGTCGGAACAGAAAAAATCAGCAAAGTGCCCTGTCAAAAAGTAAAGCTTACCCTCAAAACAGGACAGGTTGTTACCTATTATTTCGATACCCAAACCGGACTTGTCAAGCAGATGGAAGCGACCGGTGACATGGCCGCCAACATTTCCGGTTTTGGAAGCATGATGAAAGCTTTCGGCAGGGGGATGCGCAAAGATGATAAAGCGACGCTTTTTGTGAGGGAATACAAAGAGGTGAACGGCCTTAAATTTCCGGCAAAATATACCCTTGGTTTCGGTCCGATTGAGAGTGAGATCGAAAACATCGCCATCAAAGTAAACGAAGGGCTGGAGGAAAAATGGTACCACGTTAAGTAATCGCCTCCTCTGATTTCATTTTTTTCTCTGTCAATTCATTGGTATCTTGGATACCCAATTGTTTTGATATGAAAAAAAATTTACTTTTCTTCTTCCTGTTATTGGCAGCTAGTGCTGCCTGGTCACAAACTAAAAATAAGGCTGCCTCGGTTCCTGCAGCTACAGTTACTAACTCTTCATCTGAGGATGACCGCTTGTTGAGCAAGGTCAATTATCGTCTTGTAGGTCCTTTTCGCGGTGGCAGAAGTGCCGCGGCAACCGGAAGTCGTACTCAGAAAAACACTTTTTATTTTGGTGCCACCGGTGGGGGTGTTTGGAGAACTACCGATGCAGGGAGTAACTGGAAAAATATTTCAGATAAATATTTTGGTAGCTCCATCGGATCTGTTGCACTGGCACCTTCCGATGAAACCATTATTTATGTTGGGGAAGGAGAGAATACCATGCGAGGCAATGTATCGGAGGGACTGGGAGGTATGTGGCGCAGTGATGATGCCGGGAAATCCTGGAAAAACATTGGTCTAAAAGATGGCAGACATATTATCCGCATCATTGTACATCCCAAAGATCCTCAGACAGCATGGGTGGCAGTGATGGGTCATTTATTCGGGCCCTCGTCAGAAAGAGGGGTTTTTAAAACAACCGATGGTGGTAAGACATGGAGCAAAACGTTGTTTGTAAATGAACAGACCGGTTGTTCTGATCTGGTGATGGAGCCGGGTAATCCTTCAGTATTGTATGCCGGTATGTGGGAAGTAATCAGGAGACCCCATAGCATGGAAAGTGGCGGACCAGGCAGTGGCTTGTATAAGAGTACCGATGGTGGTATCACCTGGGCACCCCTAACGGCCAAAAAGGGCTTACCCAAAGGTGTTTGGGGAATTGTAGGCGTAGCCGTTGCTCCATCGAATACGGATAAAGTATATGCCATCATTGAAAATGCTGCAGGCGGCTTGTTCGTTAGCAATGACGCGGGTGAGACATGGACAATGACCAGTAATGATAATAATATTCGTCAGCGGGCCTGGTACTATTCCAAAGTTTTTGTAGATCCTGCTAATGAAAACCTGGTCTATTGCCCCAACGTAGAATTCATGCGCAGCAGAGATGGCGGAAGAACCTTCCAGTCTGTTAATACGCCCCATGGTGATCACCATGATTTGTGGATTGATCCGATGGATGGTCAGCGCATGATTGTAGCGGACGACGGTGGTGCACAAGTTTCATTCGACGGAGGAAACAACTGGAGTACCTACGAAAATCAGCCAACAGCACAGTTTTATCGTGTCTCTACTGATAATGCCTATCCTTATCGCATTTTAGGTGCACAACAAGATAACTCTACTGTTCGCATTCGCAGTAAAACCAGCGGTCCAGGAATTTCACAGCGGGACTGGGATGTAACAGCCGGCTCAGAGAGCGGTTATGTTCAGGCAGACCCGTTGAATCCTGATATTGTATATGGAGGCAATTATGGCGGATATCTCTCCAGATTAGATCACCGCACCGGCGAGAACAGAGCTATCAATGTATGGCCCGATAATCCTATGGGTTCAGGTGCAGATGTACTGAAGTACCGCTTCCAATGGAACTTTCCTTTCTTCTTCTCGCCGCACAACCCCAAGCGATTGTATGCCGGAGGTAATCATCTCTTTGTAACAGAAAACGAAGGTCAAAGCTGGGAAATGATCAGTCCCGATCTCACTACCAATGACAAATCAAAACAGGCGTCCAGTGGCGGTCCTATCACTAAAGACAATACATCTGTTGAATACTATTGCACCATTTTCACGGCTGCAGAATCTCCGTTGGAAAAAGATTTGCTGTGGACAGGCAGTGATGACGGATTGGTGTACTTGAGCAAGGACGGCGGAAAGAATTGGGAAAATGTAACTCCTGCTGAAGCAGGAAAATGGATGATGTGGAATTGCATTGAAGTAAATCCTTATGTTAAGGGCTCTGCCTACTTAATAGGGACTCGTTATAAGCTGGATGATTATGCGCCGTATATTTTTGTTACCTATGATTATGGTAAATCCTGGAAGAAAATTGTTCAGGGCATACATCCACAGCATTTCACCCGTGCCATGCGTGCCGACAAGGTACGCAAAGGACTGTTGTATGCGGGTACCGAGTTTGGTATGTACATTAGCTATGATGAAGGGAATAGTTGGAAGAAATTCCAGCAAAACCTGCCGGTAGTTCCCATCACTGATTTAACTATCAAGGAGAATGACCTGATTGTTGCTACACAAGGAAGGGCATTCTGGGTGTTAGATGATCTAAGTGTGGTACAGCAAAAAGACAGTTCTATCCTGCAAAAAAAATGGCATGTATTTCAGGTAAATGATGCCTACCGCTCTGAAGGAGGCGGCCGTCGTGGAAGAGGAGGCAGTATGGGGTCAACTCCACCGAATATGGGTGAAAATCCTCCTGCCGGTGTTGTATTCAATTATTTCTTGCAGGAAGGAATGGATTCGTCTTCGATTCGTATCACCGTCTTTGACAAAAAAAATAAGCCCATCAAAACCTTTAACCGCAATGCGAAAGAGCCGGCTGATCAGATTGATTATAACAGCGGGATGAATAAATTCATTTGGGACATGAACTATCCACCGGGCGAAAGAACAGAAGGTATGATTCTTTGGAACGGCGGTATTGGTTCAGTTAAAGCAGCGCCTGGTAAATACCGGGCTCGTTTTGTCAGTGGAAAAGATACTCTGTGGGCTCCTTTTGTAATCAAAGCCAATCCGAATTATCAACTGACTGAAGCCGACTATGATGCTCAGGTAGAATACCTTTTACAGGTACGCGATAAATTTAACCAGGTGCAAACGTCTATTCGGGATATCAGAAGTTTGCGCTCACAGATCAATGACTTTACTTCCCGAATGGATACTTCTGGTACCCGTGATATCAAAAAAATGGCCGATAGTATTCAGCAACAACTGACTGCTGTGGAAGAAGCGCTTTATCAGACTAAATCAAAGAGCGGACAAGATGTGCTGAATTTCCCAATTCGCATCAATGATAAACTTGCAGGTTTGTATGGGGTGGCTGCCAGTGGTTACAATGCACCCAGTAAACAGGCAAGGGAAGCGTATGCTGAATTGGCCGGACAAGCAGATGCAGAAATGGCAAATCTAAAGAAGGTGATGACTGTTGATTTGTCAAGACTGAATCAACTCATCAATGAAAAGCAATTGCCAGCAATCGGAATAAGAAAAGGCAGGACTGATTAATTGAACCAGTAGTTCAGTTTACATACAATTGCCCGACTGCGGTTCTGCCATACGGGCAAAATAAAGTAGTTGTCGGTATATACGACAAACAGATCACTCATTGGCTGGAATCTATATTGCAGTCGGGAGTTGATATTGAAATTATTGCGCTGCGTATTGTATTGAACAAAGGTGGTCCAGAATAATTGTGTATTGAAGTTGATTTCAAATCTGGGTGCCAGTAATATGAGCTCTGTGCTGCCGTACTCTCCCGGCAGTTGAATCTTGTTGTATTCTGCCTGCAGGGCAATGTTTACATGTGGCTGGTGGCGGATACCCAGGGTTGCC
This sequence comes from Sediminibacterium sp., assembly GCA_046095445.1. Taxonomy (GTDB): domain Bacteria; phylum Bacteroidota; class Bacteroidia; order Chitinophagales; family Chitinophagaceae; genus Sediminibacterium. The sequence goes on along the minus strand of JBJTJJ010000402.1, from coordinate 8 downwards.
CTGAAACT
>JBJTJJ010000401.1:0-1487 GCA_046095445.1 Sediminibacterium sp. | reverse complement strand
TGGTGCAGTTGGGACATACCGTAACCGTTATTTCTCCTACCAACTGGCCTGATTTCCTGGACTGGTTACCTGGAATTGGGACAGTGATCAATTTCGAAAGCCAGCGGGACAAATCCCGGCAGCTCATAGCTGATGCACAGTATATTTTTTGTCTGGACTTCAACATCCTGCACCGCACCAAGCACCTGGAACCCTTGCTGGAAGCAGCTTCCGCTAAAAAAATACTCATCGATCACCACCAGGAACCACAGGTGACCGCCTTCAATTGGGGCATCAGCGATACCGGCAAGAGCTCTACCAGCGAAATGGTCTATGACTTCATTGTTGATTCAGGACATGATCATCTTCTGCAGCCGGATATGGCCACTTGCTTGTATGCAGGCGTAATGACCGATACCGGTTCTTTCCGTTTTCCGGCTACCACCGCTTCCGTGCACCGCATGGTGGCAAGATTGAAAGATACAGGCATCCAGCATGCACCCATTCACGATGCCATCTTCGATAATTTTCTCGAAAACAGACTCCGGTTCATTGGTTTCGCCTTGCTCAACCGCATGGATGTTCTCTATGAATACAACACCGCCCTGATGTACATCACCAAGGCCGATCTGCAACGTTTTCAAATCAAAACCGGTGATACGGAAGGTCTCGTCAATTATTTACTTTCTATTCAAGGCATCCGCTTCGCTGCGCTCGCGATAGACAGGGATGAAGAAAGGAAATGGAGCTTTCGCAGCAAGGGAAATTTCGATGTCAATAGTTTCGCCCGGCAACACTTTGAAGGAGGCGGACATAAAAATGCCGCTGGAGGCCGCAGCAGCGATAGTTTGGAAATGACCGTGAACAAGTTCAGGGAAATATTACCTTCGTACCTAAATCAACTACAATAAATGAAAAAATTCATCCCGCTGATAGCAGCCCTGGTCCTGATCGTAGGTTGCAATCAATACGAAAAGACACCTTCAGGCGTTGCTTATTCTATTTCCGGAGGCAGCAAAGTAAAAATCAAACAAGGACAGATCTTCAAATACAATATTGAATATAGAATTGCCCCCAAAGATTCTGTGTTCAATACCACTTTCGGTCATGTTCCCGGCTTCATGCAATTTGATACTTCCCGCATCTCTCCCCATAGCTTTCTGGAACTGATCAGCAAATGTGGTGAGGGTGATAAAGTGGATTTCTCTTTGAGTGTAGATACATTGAAGAAACTTGGATTGCTCGAGTACAATCAGTTCTTTCGCAAGAATGACCTGATCAAGGGCAAGATGGAAATTCTGAAAGTATACAAAGGCGAAGATGATGCCAACAAAGATTACATCAAGGAAATGGACGACGAGCAGAAGCGTGAAGCAAAAGATCTGAAAGACTATGCCACCAAAAAAGGTTTGAAAGTACAGGAATTGCCTACCGGTGTGATGGTGGCTGTTGAGCAGGCAGGGGATACCATGAAAGCAAACATTGGCAAGACTGTTCGTATTTTCTAC
>JBJTJJ010000400.1:0-2104 GCA_046095445.1 Sediminibacterium sp. | reverse complement strand
TTTTTACCCTGTCCGTTGGGTAAAAAAAGAGTAATTTTGTTGTTCAAAACTCGAACTATGTCTTACGAATTAACCGGTAAACTGGTGGCCAAAATGGAAACTGTGCAGCGCTCCGAAACATTTAAAACCAGAGAATTTGTGGTTGAGAAATCTGAAGATATCAATGGCAGAACCATCACCAATTACATCAAGTTTCAATGTGTACAAGATAAAACCACCCTCCCCGATCGCTTTAACCTGGGAGATGAGGTAAAAGTTTTCTTTAACATCAAGGGTAGCCGCTGGAGCCGCGATGGCAGAGAAGGTTATATCACCAACCTGGACGCCTGGAAAATGGAAACCCTTAAAATGAATGCACCTGTGAACCGTTCTGAAGAAGTGAGTTATAATGATATGCCCCCGGCAAGTCCTTCTGAACAGTTAGATGATCTTCCATTCTGATTGGAATAACTCCATTTGATTGTTTGTAGGATAGCAACCTCACCAACATGATAAAAAACATCCGGCTGCAACTGCCGCCTTCCATTGCTTTCAATGATACCCTTTTGCTGGAGCACCTGGCAACTGAATTGGGCGTACCGCCTGAAAGCATTACAGGCTTTTTCAAACGCAAAGAATCGATAGACGCCAGAAATCCGCGGCAGCTGTATGTTCATTCCCAACTTGAAGTATTTCTATCAGAGCCACTCCCCCCTTTTCCATATGAACCCATCCACTGGAATCCGGTTGCAATAGATGCTCCTTCAGTAATTATAATAGGAAGTGGACCTGCAGGACTCTTCGCTGCGCTTCAATTGATTGAAAAGGGTATTCGTCCCATCATTTTAGAGAGAGGAAAAGATGTGCAATCCAGGAGACGTGATCTGGCAGCGTTGAACAGAACGGGTACCGTTCATTCGGATAGCAATTATTGCTTTGGCGAAGGTGGTGCGGGTACCTATAGTGATGGAAAACTATATACCCGAAGTAGTAAACGGGGAAATGTGCAACGCATCCTGCAAATTTTTCATCAGTTGGGTGCCCCGGATGCAATTTTATACCAGGCACACCCTCACATCGGCACCAATTTACTTCCCCGTATCATTACTTCCATGCGGCAGCAGATACTGGAGGCCGGTGGTGAATTCCATTTTGGTCAAAGAGTGACAGACATCATTTCAAAGAATGGCAAAGTGCAGGAAGTGATGACGCAATCGGGAGAAAAATGGCAGGCAGATGCTGTTATACTCGCTACCGGCCATTCTGCGCGGGACATATTCGAATTATTCCACCGGTATCAATGGCAACTCGAAGCCAAACCCTTTGCTTTGGGTGTGAGGATTGAACATCCGCAATCATTAATTGATTCCATACAATACCATACCCCGCAACGAAATTCCTTGCTCCCCCCCGCCTCTTATAGTCTGGTGGAACAAGTCAATCAGCGGGGCGTTTTCAGCTTTTGCATGTGCCCCGGAGGTATCATTGCACCGGCATCTACCTCTCCCGGAGAATTGGTGGTGAACGGCTGGAGCCCCAGCAAACGCAACAATCCCTTTGCCAATAGTGGTATGGTGGTGCAGGTAGAACTAAATAACGCTTTGAACTTTTTTGGCAATCATCATTCGGCCGATGCCAATCCTCTTCTACTCCTGCAATTTCAAGAGGCAGTGGAGAGAAAAGCATTTCAAGCGGGGGGGGGAGGTAATCTCGTGGCACCTGCTCAACGAATGGCAGACTTTGCCTCGGGAAAAATATCGACAGATCTTCCTGCCTGTAGTTATGTACCCGGCATACAATCCACAGAACTATCGGAAGTTTTACCTGATTTTATTGCCGGAGCTCTGCGAAAAGCATGCAGGGAGTTCGGGAAAAAAATGAAGGGATATTTTACCAATGAAGCTGTTTTGGTGGCTACTGAGAGCAGGACCTCCTCCCCTGTTCGAATACCCAGGGATGCTGAAAAACTTACACATCCTCAACTGATGAATTTGTATCCCTGCGGGGAAGGTGCCGGCTACGCCGGTGGAATCGTTAGCGCTGCGATGGATGGAGAAAGAGTCGCATTGGCTGCTGCTTTGCTGGTGAAAAAATAAAAAAAGAAGGGCAGGACCCAGCCCAGTAA
>JBJTJJ010000399.1:0-9985 GCA_046095445.1 Sediminibacterium sp. | reverse complement strand
GGCGAGGTAACCTACGATGATCCCGAAGAGGTCAGCACCTTCTACCAGCGCTGCAGCAAGTATCATGTTGGCACTGATTTCGTTCATGGCTTCCGGTTGACGGGCGATGCTTTCAACAGCACCCTTACCGATCTGACCAATGCCCAATCCTGCACCAATAGCAGCCAGACCGGCACCAATGGCACCACCGGCATTCGCAACGGCTTCCAACAAGATGTAATTCAAATTCATGATCGTTGTATTTATAGTGAAAAAAAACTTTTAGTGATGAGCCGCCTCCGCATGGTCGTTGTGGTGTTCTCCTTCGAAAGCTGCTCCAATGAATACTGCTGTTAGATTGGTAAAGATGAAGGCCTGCAGGAATGCAACCAACACCTCAATCATATAAATAAATACCGTAAAACCCACTGCAACCGGCGATGTCAGCCAGCCGGCAACTGAACTCATTTGTCCAAATATGAAAATCAAACTAATCAGACAGATAATAATGATGTGTCCTGCCACCATGTTGGCAAATAAACGGATAATGAGTGCAAAGGGCTTGATAAATACCCCCAGGAATTCCACCAATATGAGGATTGGCTTCACAAAACCCGGTACGCCCGGAGGATTGAAGATATGACCCCAGAAATGACTGTTGGTGCTGAAAAGAATAACTACAAATGAAATCAATCCGAGCACTACAGTGAAAGCAATGTTCCCGGTAACGTTGGCAGTGCCGGGTATCAAACCAAAGATGTTGTTAACAAGAATAAAAAAGAAAGTAGTTAAAAGGTACGGCAGGTACTTTTCGTATTTCTTTCCCAAATTTGGCTTCGCTACTTCATCACGAACGAAAGTAATCACCGGCTCTAACAGGTTCTGCTTGCCACGGGGAGCGGATGTAACACCTTTACCTGCCTTGTAAGAGTTCGCAATTGACAACATCAGCCACAAGAGAATTGCCAATGCTATCAGCATCTGCACCACATTGCGGGTAAGTGACAAATCGAGCAACTTTACCGTCTCATCTTTGGTGCCTTCAGCAGTAACAGCTATGATTTTATTGTCGACCAGTTGATATCCATTATAAATGGCATGTCCATGTTCCAGGCGGGAAGACATGAAAGTTGTCCATCCGCGTTGGGGAGAATAGAGAATAACCGGCAGGGGAATCGAAATGGGATGTACTTTTCCCGCGGCATCGCGGTAATCGGTCAGATGAAACTCATGGTTATCGAGGATGTGTCCAAAAATCACCTCAGCAGCATCAAATTCTTTTTTGGCTTCACCGTGCTCTCCGGCAGCTGCAGTTTCGTGGTTTTCATTGGCCTTAAGGGTATGGGGCAGAACTGCTAAAAAAAGCCCCAAAACCGCTACCAGACAATATTTCAAGCTTTTGAACACCATACCCGTATTAAAATTTGCGGCAAAGATAGGGGGATGTGCTGAAAAGGAGGGTGGAAAAAGCAAAAAAGTGCAAAACTTATTGCTGCCATCTGATGCCGGCTTTTAGGCACCCTGAACCATACCTAAGACTCCTGAAATCCGATATCCACTTTCCTGAAACAATAAAAATAATAGTAACCTGTAACCTGATACAAATAAGTTCCTTAGACCTCCATTCCAGCCAGTTGCTGCTCATACAAACGGGAATAGGCACCCCCCGCTGCCAATAATTCCTCATGGGTGCCGATTTCCTGGATCCTGCCTGCCGATAATACTATAATCTGAGAAGCTTTTTGTATGGTGCTCAGCCGGTGGGCAATAACTATAGATGTTCTCCCTTTTATTAGCCGATCAATGGCTTTTTCAATCAATTGTTCACTTTCTGAATCTACCGATGAAGTAGCTTCATCCAAGACCAGTACAGAGGGATTGTACAAAAGTGCCCTGATAAAGGAAATAAGTTGTCGCTGTCCCCAACTCAGGGTATTGCCCCTTTCCATCACATTATAATCATATCCTCCCGGTAATTGCAAGATGAAATCATGTACACCAATCATTTGTGCTGCTTCTTCTACCTGGGCACGGGAAATCTGAGGGTTGCGCAGGGTAATGTTATCTGCCACAGATCCTGAAAACAAGAACACATCCTGCAGCACTACCCCTATATTCTTTCTTACAACATCGGGATTATATTGATTGATATCCACTCCATCGAGCAAAATATTTCCCCTTGTAAGGGGATAGAGCCGGTTCAATAAACTGATGATGCTCGATTTACCACTTCCGGTATGACCTACCAGTGCTATTGTGGATCCTGCAGGTACCGAAAAATTGATATCCTGCAGAACATCCCTTCCCTCCTCATAACCAAAACTCACGTGCTTGAATTCAATTGTCCCCTTGACCTGTTCCGGCCGATAAGATCCTGCCGCTGCTGTCGGTTCAACATCCGGGTTTTCCAGCACCTTAAAAACCCGCTCGGCAGCAATGCCTCCCATTTGAATAACATTGAACTTATCTGCAATCACCCGCAGCGGCCTGAAAATCTGGTTGAGGTACAAAATAAAAGCTACAAGTAATCCGGCATCGGCTGTTTTACCCGATACCCACCAGACCAGCAATCCCGTGCTGAGCGCCAGCACCACTTCTACCACCGGAAAAAAAACAGAATAAGCAAAAATGGCTTCAATATTGGCTTTTCTATGAACAGCATTGATGGCAGTAAACTTCTTCATTTCCCGCTCTTCTGCTGCAAATGCCTGCACAACGTGCATGCCGGTGATATGTTCCTGTACAAAAGCATTGAGTTGCGCCACAGCATTGCGCACCTGCATAAAACTTTTGTTCACACTCTCTTTGAAAAAGTAAGTTGCCACCAACATCAGCGGAAAGGGAATGAGACTGATCAGCGTCAGTTGCCAATTGATGCACAACATAGTGGTCAGGGTTATCACTATAGTTAACAGATCGGCTATGATGGGAATCAATCCGTCAGAAAAAACATCATTGATGCTTTCGATGTCATTGATGGTGCGGGTGGTGAGCGTGCCTATAGGTGTTCGATCGAACTGTCGCAATTCCCAACGAACGACTTTTTGGTACACTGCCTGGCGTAGGTCATTCACTACCCATTGTCCCAACCTCGCTGTGGTAAAGGAAAAGAGAAAGCGCACAGATGTTTCCAACAGAATAAAAATGAGTTGGAAAGCTGTAACGAAGATGACAAAGGCAATTATTTCCTGCCGATAGGCAGTGGGTAGAAATGACAGCAGCCAGGGGGGCAAAGTAATTCCCTTACCCATAGCAGCATCGAGCGTTACCTGGATGAGATAGGGCCGAACAGGGGCTGACACCGCCATTAATACTGCCAAAATCAAAGCTGTATACCAGGCAGAACGGTAGGGCACCACGAATGCAAAAAGTTTATTCCAAAGTGCCCTGGTAAGTGTGCCTCCTGTTGATGCTGAACTGCTCATTGCAGCAAAGGTAACCAACTCACACGAGCTACAAGTTGACTGAACAAGAAGCAGCTGTTTCCGGCTGGTTGCTGTCAGTAAGCAGGGGGCTTTTTCGTATATTTGTAAATACATGGAATCAACGCAGGAAATAGCGGTCAAAGAGGTATTACCGGTTTATAACCTCAATGCAGAGCAGGAGAAAAAAGAAATCGTCAGACACTACCGTGCTCTGATGAGGAGCCTGCGTCCCAAACTGAAAAAAGGCGATAGAGAACTGGTGCGGCAGGCATTTGAAATGGCAGCTGAGGCACATAAAACCATGCGTCGCAAAAGTGGTGAACCCTATATTTTGCACCCCATAGCCGTGGCCATGATTTGTGTGGAAGAAATTGGCCTAGGTGTTCGCAGCACCATCTGCGCGCTGCTTCATGACACAGTAGAAGATACCGATCTCAACCTGGAAGATGTAGAACAGGAATTCGGCAATGAAATAACAAAAATCGTAGACGGTCTCACCAAAATCTCTTCGGTGATGGATACGAATACGAGTCAGCAGGCAGAGAATTTCAAAAAAATTCTTCTCACACTCACCGATGACCCGCGTGTTATTCTCATTAAGCTGGCAGATCGACTGCACAATATGCGTACCCTTGAACACATGAAGCGGGAAAAACAATTGAAGATTGCTTCTGAAACAGTTTGGGTATATGCTCCTTTGGCACATCGTATGGGACTTTACAACATCAAAACAGAGTTGGAAGACCTGTCCATGAAATACATGGAGCCGGAGAATTACAAAGAGATTGCCCGCAAGCTGTCTGAGACCAAGAGAGAGAGAACCCGCTATATCAATGAATTCATTCGCCCGCTAAAAGATAAAATTGAGGCTGCCGGCTTTCAGTTCGAAATCTATGGCCGTCCCAAAAGCATACATTCCATCTGGAATAAAATCAAAAAGAAAGGTGTGGCTTTTGAGGAAGTTTATGACCTCTTCGCAATTCGGGTAATACTCGATTCACCCCAGGAAAAAGAAAAAGAACATTGCTGGAAAGTTTATTCACTCATCACCGATGAATATACTCCGGCTCCCGAACGCATGCGGGACTGGCTGAGTAATCCCAAGAACAACGGCTATGAAGCCCTGCATACCACTGTAATGGGACCACAGGGGAAATGGGTGGAGGTGCAGATTCGCAGCAAACGCATGAATGAAATTGCAGAAAAGGGTTTAGCAGCGCACTTTAAATACAAGGAAGGAACCAACCTGGAAGACCGCTTTGACAAATGGTTTGGTCAGATCAGGGAGGTGCTCGGCAGCCAGGAAACTGATGGGGTAGACTTCCTGCAAGATTTTAAGACCTCATTTCTAGCAGAAGAAATATATGTGTATACCCCAAAAGGGGAAGTTAAGATGTTACCAACCGGAAGCACTGCGCTTGATTTTGCTTTTTCCATTCACAGTGCTATTGGCTCTAAATGTATTGGAGCCAAAGTACACCACAAACTGGTTCCCCTGAGCCATAAGTTGCGCAGCGGAGACCAAATTGAAATCATCACCAGCAATAAACAGAAGCCAACAGAAGACTGGCTGAAATTTGTTGTCACTGCCAAGGCAAAATCCAAGATCAAGGATGCCCTGCGGGAAGAAAAAAGAAAAATTGCCGACGAGGGAAAGTACATCCTGCAGCGGAAGATGGAAAACATGGGTGCTGCCTACAATAACCACAACATTGAAGAACTGGTTCAGTTTCACAAGGTTCCCTCGGCACTTGACTTGCATTATAATATCGCCACCAAGTTGATTGACCTGCGTGAACTCAAGCAAGCAACACTGTATGGAGACCGGATTGAACTTCCTAAGCCCAAACCTGTGCTGCCAGAGCCGGTTGCTGATGGGAGTGCTTTAAAAAATAGTTCTAAAAAAGATTCTGAACTGATCATCTTCGGAGAAAGTAGTGATAAAATCATGTACCAACTGGCCAAATGCTGCAACCCTATTCCAGGTGACGATGTATTCGGATTCGTCAGCACGGGAAAGGGCATGATGATCCACCGCACATCTTGTCCGAATGCCCCGCAACTCATGGCCAATTATGGACACAGGGTAGTAAAGACCAAGTGGGTAAAAAACAAAGAGATTTCTTTTCTTACCGGACTCCGCATTATCGGACTGGATGATGTTGGCGTTGTGAATAAAATCACTACTGTTATTAGTGGTGATCTGCGCATCAATATCTCCGGCCTTACTATTGAATCACGGGAAGGTATGTTTGAAGGTACCATCAAAGTCTTTGTTCATGATAAGGAAGAACTGGATGAACTGGTCAATCGCCTGAAAGCCCTACAAGGAATTGAAAAAGTAGAAAGGTTTGATACCGAATCTGCTGCCTGAGTTGTTTTCTTTTCAAACGTTTATACACATATCAGTAATATTGTCCTTTCTGTTTGTTTTGTAAGGTCAGGTACACTTATTTTTGTGGCTAATCAATAACCATTTTATGGTAGATGTAATATTGGGTATGCAGTGGGGTGATGAAGGCAAAGGAAAGATAGTCGATTATTTTGCCCCCCGCTACGACATCATCGCTCGTTTTCAGGGCGGCCCCAATGCCGGACATACCCTGTATGTGAACGGAAAAAAAATCGTACTCCACCAAATTCCCTCCGGAATTTTTCACCAGAACACCATCAACATCATTGGAAATGGGGTTGTACTCGACCCAGTAACGCTCAAGAGAGAATGTGATGCAGTGGCTGCTTTCGGAATAGATGTCAAGAAAAACCTCTTCATATCTGAAAGAACCAACATTATTGTTCCTACTCACCGTGCACTGGATAAAGCATCGGAAATGCAAAAAGGGGATAGTAAAATTGGCAGTACCCTCAAAGGTATAGGACCTGCATACATGGACAAAACCGGCAGAAATGCTCTTCGCGTTGGGGATGTCTTGCAAAAGAATTTTACTACCCAATACATCCGGCTACGCCTGAAACACCAAAAATTATTAGACAACTTTCATTTTGTGGAAGACATTGGTGCCTGGGAGGAAGAGTTTTTCGAGGCGTTGGAATTCTTGAAAACATTGAATGTGGTGAATGGAGAATACTTCATCCATGAAAAAATTCAGGCCGGAAAAAAGGTACTGGCAGAAGGTGCCCAGGGCAGCATGCTCGATATCGATTTCGGTACCTTCCCCTTTGTTACCTCTTCCAATACTATTTCTGCTGGGGTATGCACCGGACTTGGAGTTTCTCCGCGCATGATTGGAGAAGTAATGGGCGTTACCAAGGCCTACTGTACCCGCGTAGGTGGCGGACCTTTCCCGACTGAACTGGAAAATGAAACAGGAGAACTGATCAGAAAAACCGGCAGTGAATTTGGTGCCACCACCGGACGGCCCCGTCGCTGTGGCTGGATAGACCTTGTTGCTCTCAAATACGCTGTTATGCTCAATGGTGTTACGCAAATAATCATGACCAAGGCAGATGTGCTCGATGGATTCAGTGATTTGGAAATGTGTATTGCTTACAAAATCAATGGCAAGGAAACCAAGGAACTTCCTTACCAGATGAATGGCATTGCAATTGAACCCGTATTGAAAAAATTTGCAGGCTGGAATACCCCAACAGTTCAATATAGAGAATCTGCACAATTACCGGAGAAAATGAAAACCTATATTTCATTCATCAATGAGTATGTCGGTGCACCTGTAAAAGTAGTTTCCAACGGTCCTGAAAGAGATCAAATTGTTCATTTGTAAAAAAAACCGGGTTAAAAGAAAAAAATTTTTGGTTCGTATTAAATAGAATACAAAATTTACGGTACAAATCTTTTTGGAAATATGGCAGCCAAATTTGATAAGGATCCAAAGTCCTCTCCTAAAAAATCCGCAAAGGAATCTCCGGCTTCACCCAAGCCTACCTCAAAATCTAAGAAGCAAACAGAAGATGAGGAGGATGATTTCGATGATGAAGAATCAGTGAAGCCTGGTAAAAACAGTTCTCGTAAACTCTCTTCCTCCGCTGAAAAAGAAGAAGAAGATGATGATGACGATGATTTCGAGGAAAAAGATGACTGGGAAAAAGTTGATGAAGAAGAAAGCTGGGATCCCGATTTTGATGAATTCGACATACCCAAGGGCAAAGGCAGCAGTAAATCTGGCGGAGGTGGCAAGCGCAAAGGTGATGACGATGATGACTTTAAACTCGACGAAGATTTTAAAGAATTCGGCCTTTTTGGAGATGAGAAAGGTGGAGGATTCGATGATGACGATGACGATTTCTAAAAGCGTCTATCTATAGTGCAGTCAAGGTGCATACAAAAATTCTCAGTTGAAGGAGACCTGGCAACACTGAAGCAGCAAATATTAATTTGGTGTGATCAGTTTGATTATTGTTGTTTTCTCGATAGCCATCATTATACCACTCCCGGAGAAGAATCTCGTTGTCTGGCGGCTGCAGGAGTTAGCCAAATTTTCACAACAGACGGTGACCCGAAGATTTTATTAGAGGCGGCTGAAAAATACAATGACTGGCTATTCGGGCATTTCAGTTACCAATCTTTCCATGCCCGCTTCGGGTTACCCGAACCAGTGCTGCCTTCCGGCTACTTTGCCGGAACACTCCTGTTTTGTCCGGAAACCGTCTTTGAACTTACCGGTAATCTTCTGACTATTTCAACGCTGGCACCCTCGGCAGAAACTATCTGGAAAAACATTTGTCAAATAGATAGCACTCCGCTGCAGCAACCATTGCCCACAGTTCAATTTACAGCAGACCTGGATCCTGGAATTTATATGAAAAAGGTGGAAGTTCTCTTAGACCATATCCAGCGTGGAGACTGCTATGAAATTAATTTTTGTCAGGAGTTTCATGCCACCCCGGTAACTATTCCTGTTTTGAATACCTATGTTCAACTGATGGCAGTCTCGCCGAATCCCTTCTCAGGCTTCTATAAAAACGATGGCAATTATGTTCTTTGCGCCAGTCCGGAGAGATTCCTGCAAAAAAAAGGAAATCAGATAAGGTCTCAACCCATCAAAGGCACCATTAGGCGAAATACCGCCAACCCGGAACAGGACGAAATATTAAAACAAACCCTGCGGAACAGTACCAAAAACCAGAGTGAAAATATTATGGTGGTGGACCTGGTTCGCAACGATTTGAGCAGAGTTTGCCGGGAAGGAACTGTGCGCGTAGCCGAATTACTTGGATTATATACTTTTCCACAGGTTCATCAATTGATATCTACGATAGAAGGCGAATTATTACCCGGCACTACGCTACTGGATGTTATGCGGGCTACTTTCCCAATGGGAAGCATGACAGGCGCCCCTAAAAAGAAAGTTATGGAGTTGATTGAACAATATGAAGCTACCCCCCGGGGCATTTATTCCGGTAGCATCGGATATATTACCCCCCAAAAAGATTTTGACTGGAATGTGGTCATCAGAAGTCTGGTATATCTATCATCAGAACAATACCTCAGTTACCATGTTGGTGGTGGCATCACTACCAATAGCGATCCGCAACAAGAATGGGAGGAATGTCAAGTAAAAGCCAGGGCTATTCAGTCCCTCTGGGAAAAGTAGCCAATTTATTTTATGAGCTCCTGACCTGCCAGCAAAGTCTGAAGAGAGCTGAGCAGAAGCTCTGGTTTTTTGGATTCAAATAACTCCTTTTTTCCCGCACCCAAGGGTAAATTCATCCAATAAGTTTTTCCGGCAGCGAGTTGTTGGTCAAATCCCGGATTGACGGCGAGAAATGCCTTCAATTCAATACCCAGAGAAGCGGCTACAACGGAAGATAAAAACCTGCCTGTTACCGGAACCTGCTCATGTGTATCTGCGAGGTTGGAAGGAGGGCGACTTGCTTTTTGTAGTTCTGTCTCTGCGGCAGTCATAGTAGTTACTCCCCCCGTACCTTCAAAAATATAATGCGTACCTATGAATTTCTTAACGTGATTGCGGGTCTCTTCAGGTAAATGATATTGCAGATTCCAGAAATCACGGCTGCCGGATTTCCGAATGGCCTGACGAACCCTGCCGGGACCTCCATTGTAAGCTGCCACCACCAGCAACCAGTCCCCAAATTCTCCGTATAACTCTTTCATCAATCGCGCTGCTGCATGGGTACTTTTATAAAAATCCATGCGCTCATCTTTCGGACCGGTTTTGAGGCCGAATCTTTTTGCCTCATATTCCATTAGTTGCCAGGGACCAACTGCTCCGGCCCAGGAAACCAATCCGGGAGTCAGGTGACTCTCGATTACGCTGAGGTATTTCATTTCCCGAGGTAGCCCATAAGAGCTCAAAATATTATCATATAAATCAAAATAGGGCTTCCCCCAGAACTTCATTTTCTCTAATTCCTTGCCTTGCTTACGAATGTATTCCTGCACAAAAGAAACTGCTCGGGGGTTCAACTGAGCCTCATAAGGCAGGGAGGGATCATATTTGGAGCCAATGAACAGGCTTTCAAAACCAATTTTAGCCACTTTCCCCGTATCAGTTGAGGTGCCGGGCATGCCTTCTGGTGCCATCCATGACTTACCCGCCCAACTGCCGGCTATGAGAGCGAAGGCAATTAGTAACCCTTTG
>JBJTJJ010000398.1:0-19512 GCA_046095445.1 Sediminibacterium sp. | reverse complement strand
ATAAATGATGTGATTAGCTAAGGTATTTCCCTACAATAGGCACCCTTCTTCCAACGCCAAATGCCTTGGGAGAAATGCGAATGATCGGACAAAACTGATTTCTCTTGTATTCGTTGGTATTGACCATTTTCAAAGTGCGATCGACCAGCACTTCATCAAAGCCCATTGCTTTTATTTCTTCAGGGCCATTTCTTTTTTCGATGTATTGATAAAGTATTTGGTCGAGGACTCCGTAATCAGGTAAACTGTCGCTGTCTTTCTGACCCGGCCGTAATTCAGCACTGGGCGGCTTTTGCAGAATATTGACCGGAATGATTTCCCGCTCGCGGTTAATGTACTTTGCCAACGCATATACCTGCAGTTTGTAGCAATCTCCTAAAACACTGAGTCCCCCGGCCATATCACCATACAATGTACCATATCCTGTTGCCAGTTCACTTTTGTTGGAAGTGTTGAGCAGGATGTAGCTAAATTTATTGGCAATGGCCATGAGCAGATTCCCGCGACTGCGGCTTTGCATATTTTCCTCTGCGAGGGAAAAAGGAAGATCACCGAAAATGGGTCGAACCGAATCCAGCATGGACTGATAGACCTGGTGAATTGGAACAATGTCGAAAGGATTACTCAGGTTCTTGCTCAGTGCAACAGCATCATCCACTGAATGTTCGGTAGAGAAAGGTGAGGGAAGAAGGATGGCGCGCACCTGATCTTTTCCCAGTGCATCGCAAGCCAATGCCAGTGTAACAGCCGAATCGATTCCACCGGAAGAACCTAAGATGGCTTTGTTGAAGCCCATTTTATTGAAATAGTCACGGATACCCATTACCAGCGCAGCGTACACTTGTTCAATATTCAATTCGGGTTCAAGACGCGGAGGATTCAATTCATGATCGGGCATGCGAGCAGCAGGTTCCAGGATGGGAGCATCAATAGAGCCATCATCAAAGACAGTTACTGTGTGTGATGATTCTTTGAACAATGGAAGGGTCGCGCAAAGGTTAGCTTGGGCATCGAATACAAGTGAGCCGCCATCGAAAACAATTTCTGTTTGGCTACCCACTGCATTGCAATAGAGTATGGGCAGTCGGTATTTCAGCACATTTGATTTTATCACTGCTTTTCTATCCTCATCGTGCGTGTAGTCAAAGGGGGAAGCACTGATGTTGAGCATGATATCCGGCTGCTGTTCCATGAGCTTGTCCATCGGACAAATCGTATAGAGTGGATTGTCACCCAGGTTCCAGATGTCCTCACAAATCGTGATGGCCAGTTTTTTGCCTTTAAAGGGCACTACTTGCCAGGATGCTGCGGGTTCGAAATATCTGTACTCATCGAACACATCATAGGTTGGCAGAAGAGTCTTGTGGATGGTGGCAACGAGTTCACGGTTGTAAAGGAAGAAAGCTGTGTTGAACAGATCCTTACCCAATATGTCTGGGTTGCGGGATGGTCCCCCAATCAGCACGCCGATGCCATTTGATTCCAGTCGAATGGTATCCACAGCCCGCTCGCATTGTTCGATGAAATTGTTGAACTCAACGAAGTCACGTGCAGGATAGCCACAGATGCACATTTCACTGAACATGATCAGATCGGCACCTTCGGTTTTCGCCTGGTGTATTGCCTCAATGATCTTACGGGTATTCAGTTCAAAGTCACCAATGCGGTAATTTTGTTGTGCCAGCACTATTTTCATATGACAAATGTCCGCATCTTTTTCCTTTATTTGCTATAGCGGTTAGCCAAGGTCAGTATTTTTTTGGAATTGGTTTAACAGGAATTTGATGGGGAATCTCTTTTTCAACCCGGTAGGTGTATTATTTTTGAAACTATTGATATGACTACTAAAAACTTTTGGTACCCGATACTGGGTCTGTTGATTCTTTCGGGATGTGAGTTGTCATCTTCCCCCCCCGATGTCTCCAACATTCAAATTCCCTGGGAAGTACAAAGATTTGAAAGAGATCTGTTTCAAATAGATACCCTGCAACTGGATAAATCGCTCGATCAGCTTGCGAGCCGATATCCCGGATTTACACAGGATTTTCTTTACAATATTCTCGGTACCAGACCTGAACAGGTGGCGAAAGATTTACCGGGATTCATGAGATCTTATAAGGACTGGTATCAGCAGATTCCTGCCAATAGCCAACTAGAGCTCCAGTTTGAATTTGTGAAAGAAGGTTGTGCCTATTTCAAATATTATTTTCCGGCATATATTTTACCCAAGCGACTCATCACGTTCATAGGTCCTGTGAATAGTTTTGGAAATATTCTGACCAAAGATGCACTGGCAGTTGGATTACAGGTTTACATGGGAAAAGATTACGGGTGGTACGGGTCTACTGAAGGACAACAATTGTACCCGCCTTATATATCGCGGCGTTTTGAGCCCGCCTATATTCCGGTCAATTGCATGAAAAACCTCATAGATGATCTGACTCCCGATCAATCACAGGGACAACCATTGGTGGAGCAGATGGTGGAGGCTGGCAAAAGAGTATATCTGCTACAAGCATTGTTGCCCAAGGTTGCCGATACGCTCATAACCGGCTACACCGGTGCACAACTAAGAGCCTGCTATGCCAGTGAACAAGGTATCTGGAGTTTTTTTATTCAGAATGATTTGCTATTCAGTAAGGACATAACGCAGGTGAGAGACTATTTGGGGGATGCTCCGGGAACGCCGGCCCTGGGTGAAGGGGCACCGGGAAATATCGGACAGTTTTGTGGATGGCAGATCGTGAAAAAATGGATGAAGAACAATCGGGAGACTACAATGGTAGAGCTCATGAAAACACCTCCCTCCAAAATATTTCAGGAGGCAAAATACAAGCCCTGATTTAGTAAAGGATTAATTCAGTTTGAAAGGTGCCACCATCTCAAAAGGTGGAATCTTCACAGCAAATAGCTGGTGATTATCTGTATTCATCATGCGATAGGAACCCTGCATTTTTCCCATATCGCTGCGCAGATTGCAGGAACTAACATATTGGTATTGCTCACCGGGTTGCAACAGGGGTTGAACTCCTACAACACCCTCGCCCTCCACTTCTCGTTGTTCACCATTGCTGTCAAAAATATACCAGTGACGGCGCAGTAACTTAACAGGAAAATTGTTGTGGTTGAATATGGTTATTTGATAGGCAAACAAATATTCCCCGCGCAGCGGGTCGCTATAATCCTGCTGATAAAACGTTTCAACAGAGACCTGAATGCCATCGGTAATTTTAGTAACCATTTGCAGTCGATAATCTACTATAAAGGTAGGGATTTATAAATAACGTGATACATTCCATTTGTGTTCACGAAAAACATCAATTTAACACAGGTGTAGCAGTTGCATTGCTTAAATTTGCCCGCAAATTCACTACCCATGCACAAAATTGCAGTTGCCAAAGGCGATGGTATCGGACCGGAAATCATGGATGCCGTTCTGTCTATTTTTCAAGCCGCAGGCGTTCCCTTAGAATATGAGATGGTCGACATGGGAAAATGGGTTTTCGACAAGGGTTTCAGCAATGGGATGACTCCCGAGGCACAGGAGACCATTGAGTCATTGGGTATTTTGTTCAAGGGACCTATGGAGACCCCTAAGGGGAAGGGGGTGAAAAGCGTTAATGTTACTGCCCGCAAAACCTGGAATACTTATGCCAACAAGCGTACTTTTCAAACCCTGCATGGTGTAGACACAGTTTTCAGCAAAGCAGGTATTCCCATAGATATCACTATTGTTCGGGAAAATATTGAAGATACCTACGGTGGCGTTGAGCACCTGCTTACCCACGATGTGGCGCTCAGCCGCCGATTCATTACCCGTCCGGGAAGTATGCAGGTTATTCGGTATGCCTTTGAGATGGCAAGGAAAAAAGGTGCCCGCCGGATTACCTGCGGTCACAAGGCCAACATCATGAAACTGACCGATGGGTTATTCTTAGATGTTTTCAACGAAGTGGCCCGCGAATACCCCGATGTCAAAGCCGATGATGTGATCGTTGATGACCTGTGTATGAAGCTGGTTAGCCGTCCCGACCTTTTTGATGTGGTTGTTCTTACCAACCTGCAGGGAGATATCGTGAGTGATTTGTGTGCAGGATTAATTGGCGGTTTGGGCTTTGCTCCTTCAGCCAATATTGGGGACCATATTTCTATTTTTGAAGCTGTTCACGGAACTGCACCCGATATTGCCGGAAAAAATATTGCCAATCCAACCGCACTTTTATTGAGTGGCTTTGCCATGCTTCGACATCTCGGATTGATGCATGTGGCGGCAGTGTTGGAAAATGCACTTTTATATACGTTGGAAAGCGGCTTGCATACTGGTGATTTTGGCAATAAACAAGACAAACCACTCAGCACAACTGAATTTGCTCAGGCCATCATCGGAAACATTGGAAAGATGCCACAGCACCAACCTCGTCCGCTATTGGCCGATCAACCACCTACACCGACCCACTTTAAACTGGCCGCTAATCCAATGCTGGAAAGTGCTGAACATCTCCAGGAAAAAGTGGTGGGTGTTGACATGTTCATTGAAAGCAACCTACAACCCTCTTTGGTGGCTGAAAAATGTTTGCACCATACAGGAGGCACCTTTCAACTCATTACGCTGAGTAATCGCGGTACACAGGTTTGGCCTACCGGATCCTCTTTCACGAATCTGGTGAACCAATATGCCTGTCGGTACGAGTCAGCTACCGGCGAACCGGTTTCCCAATCAGATGTTCTTGGATTGTACAGTCGGTTGATGCAGGATTTTAAAATCTGTTCAACAGAACTGCTCAATCAGTGGGGGGAGAAAAAAGGGTATAGTCTGGCACAAGGGCAATAATGAGCGATAGTAGTTCGATTTTTTCTCATTCATTTTTGGATTATAATCTTCCGTGCCTCCCCATGGGCCTAATTTTTCGGGTAATAGGGGGCAGTTCTTAATTTTGGCGTAATTTCACGGCTCATATAAAGCGAATAGGTATTATGGCTGAAGTGATTTTAATGCCCCGGCTGAGTGATACGATGACGGAGGGTGTCATTGCCTCCTGGCACAAAAAAATCGGGGATCAGGTAAAAAAAGGAGATCTTCTGGCGGAAATCGAGACTGATAAAGCTACCATGGAACTGGAGAGCTATCAAAATGGTGTACTCTTACATATTGGTACCCCCAATGGCGGAAAATTGCAGGTCAACGATTTGTTGGCCATCATCGGCCAAAAAGGAGAAGATGTTGCTCATTTGGTTGCGCAACACAGCGGTGGCGCAGCCCCTGTTAAGCAGGAGCAGGCAGCTGTTCAAACAGCAACGGTAGTCGTTGCGGCTTCCGGCGCTCCTGCGGTTGATCCCGCATCTATGGAGGAAGTGGTATTGATGCCTCGTTTGAGTGATACGATGACAGAAGGCTTTATTGCCTCCTGGCACATAAAAGTAGGCGATGCTGTAAAGAAAGGAGATGTGTTGGCTGATATTGAAACAGACAAAGCCACCATGGAACTCGAGAGTTATAAGGATGGTATTTTATTGCACCAGGGTGCCCCGGCAGGCGCCACTATCAAAGTGAATGATCTGTTGTGTATCATTGGAAAAGAATCATTGGATGTGGCCGGCATCATTGCTTCCCTCGCCGGAGGTGCAAGTCAGCCGCAGGCATCTGTTCCCTCTTCCACTGCTACTTCTGCTACAGCGCCTGTAGCTTCTACAACAACTGAATCAGCTGCCAGCGGAGGAAGAATCCTTGCTTCTCCATTGGCTAAAAAAATGGCTGCAGATAAAGGCATTGATCTGTCTCAGGTTAAGGGTTCAGGTGACAACGGAAGAATCATTCGCAACGATATTGAATCGTACACTCCATCAGCTGCTTCTACTACAGCAAGTAAATCAGTTGCAACTGTTCCGCCTACACCCATTGTATCCGGCAAAGAAAGTTTTGAGGAAGTTCCCGTATCTCAAATGCGCAAGGTAATTGCCAGAAGATTGAGTGAGAGTCTATTCACGGCCCCTCATTTTTATCTGACAATGTCCATTGACATGGATGCTGCTGTTGCTGCCAGAACTCGCCTCAATGAAAATGCTGCAGTGAAAATCAGTTACAATGACATGGTGGTAAAAGCAACCGCCATTGCACTGAGACAACATCCCAAAGTCAACAGCAGCTGGCTAGGTGATACGATTCGATACAACCACCATATTCATATCGGGGTGGCAGTTGCTGTAGATGAAGGACTGCTGGTGCCTGTCGTTAGATTCGCTGATAATAAGTCATTAACTACTATTGGAGCCGAGGTGAAAAGCTTTGCTCAAAAAGCAAAAGATAAAAAATTACAACCTTCAGATTGGGAAGGAAGTACTTTTACTATCTCTAATCTGGGCATGTTTGGTATCGATCAATTCACTGCTATCATCAATCCACCTGATGCGTGTATCCTTGCAGTAGGCGGAATTTCACAGGAACCGGTGGTTAAAAATGGTCAAATCATTCCCGGCCATGTGATGAAAGTGACCCTGAGTTGCGATCACCGTGTGGTAGATGGTGCTACCGGCGCCGCCTTCCTCCAAACATTGAAGGGCCTGCTTGAAGAGCCACTTCGTATGTTGCTCTAACCTGCCACTGAACAACTTTATCATTTAATTATAGTCCCTGCGTGAAACAGGGACTATTTTTTTTGGATATTGTTGGAGAAATCCTTCTCATGAAGCGATTAATTATTGCTGCGACTGCTTTGTCATCTGGGTTGGTTGCATTCGGACAGGGCCTGGTGGTGAATGGAAATTTTGAGGACAGGAACACCTGTGTTGAATTCATTTCCAACTGTGCTCCGGAAGCTTGGTTCAGGTTTCCTTATGTGAAATTGCAGCCTTCTAATAATGCCCGCATTGCCGAGGGTATGCACCATGAAAGTCTGGTCATGGAACACCGGGTAAATGGAATTTCCGGTAGAACATTTTTATATACCCGACTGGTTTGTCCCACAGAACCCGGTAAAACGTATCGATTCAAAGTATCTGTTTTTACAAATGGCCATGCATACGATCACCTTGATTTGATTTTGAGTAAATACGAACCTCAAAGAAACTTCTCTTCGATACTAGCCGGGAAAACAGCCAATTATCGGTTAGCATTGACACGGCCGAGTCCCTATGTAAATGACTGGAGAGAGGCATCGGTAATTTTCAAAGCTACCGGGGAGGAGCGCTACCTTTTATTGGGCAACGTTTCAAAACAGCCCATGCCATTCACCAGAAATTATCGCTTTGATGATCCACTCATTATCTATGATATTGACAGTGTTTCATTGATGCCTTCGGATGGAAAATGGCAACCATGTGCAGGATTGGCTGAGGAAAAAAAATTATTGTACCTGAATAATTACCGGCATACTGATTTTAATTATCTGGATGATGAACCACTTTTTGTTTCGGATACAGTTAAGGTAAATATTCCTCCACCGATTAAGGTGGTTGATCCTTCACCATCTAACAAAGTCAACACCGATACCCTCCTGATTCCTGATGTATTGTTTGATTTCGATAAGGGAACACTGAATAAGCAATTACTATATCAGATTGATGATATCCTGGAAATAATTAAAAAGAAAAAATTCCGTACCATCGAAGTGGTCGGACATACTGATGACAGGGGAACCATCACTTATAATGAGCAATTGTCTGAACAGCGTGCCCGTTCGGTAGCTGACTATCTGATTGCTCATTTACCGGTAGCCTCAGAATTGGTGACCATTAGACGCATGGCAGCCAGCATACCTATAGCCCCCAATACTACGAATGAGGGCAGGCGCAGAAACAGAAGGGTTGAGATAATTTTAATGCAGTAACCCTACTCTACCATCTTTCCTCTTCACAACCGATAGGTGCCCCCGGGGGAATTTCTTTGTGCACCGGCATGGGTACTTCCTTTGGATGATCAATTCGTTCTACAGCATAACTATAATGATACCCCAGCTCAGGCATATTCTTTTTGCCGGCACAAAACTCTCTCAATTGTTTGAGTCTGCTAAGACAAATTGATTTAACTGCATAACCGGATTGATCATTTTGGTAAAGTGCCAACAGCCAGGTGAGAACCATTTGTTGTGTTTGTAATTGTACCTGTTTTTCCAAACCGGATTTCAAGGGTTTCATCCAGGTAGCTTGAATGATGGCATCCAGCAGGTCATCCCAGCCCGGTGTGTTGGCCATTGCCTTTTGTTGCACCAGCCGGTTTGCTCTTTCGGGGTGGAATAAAAAAGATAATTCAAAATCTGCCAATGCTTCCGCTGCTGAAAGTGGATCGAATGACATGCCCGTTCGTTTATTGAATAACTCTCCTGAATAATATTGTGGTGGACGCGGAGGAATCATTTCAATGATGCGGTCGGGTAGTGTTAATACTTCCGGAGACAGACAACGAAGGGCCGCACGAATAGCTTCCTGCTGAACGGCAGTGGGAAGAATACTTGGTTTATCCTGGTTATCGCCTCTCACGGAATAACTATAGTTCATGCCGCCAATTAATTTGCAGGTTGCTTCCAGCTGATAGCGATGGTAATTATAAACAGGCACCAATACTTCCTCCAGCTGAGCCATTGGTGTTAACTGGCGGATAGAATTTTCTGAAAACTGGCGAAGTGCCTTATTGCGAACTGCCAGCACGGATTCTAATTCTTTGGGTGCCTGTGTGCCATTGTCCCACAAATGCGCCCTCGGATGCATGCCCCCTGCTGCGCGTGCGTCTGCATCGGCAATGAATAATAAACCCTTGTTGGTATTTTCCTCCAGTAGTTGTTGCAGGGCCTGTTGTTCATTGGTTCCGGAAGGAAAATCTGAGTAACCATAGCGAATAGCTTGTTTGTCCCACACTCCGATTTCATTGGTATAAACGGAAGAGAAATCAACATTGCCTGATTGATCCAGCTGCACTTGTGGATGCGGGTAATCCATTACGGAAGCCCTGTTGTTGAAGCTGGAGGCATAGTTGTGTTGCAACCCAAGCGTATGGCCTATTTCATGGGCTGATAATTGACGCAATCTTTGTAAAGCTGCTTTTTTCATAGTTTCAGTCACCGGCTGACCATTCACAAACGGTGAAAGGAGTCCGGTAAAAATCAAATAATCCTGTCTTACCCTTAGAGAACCCAGGGTTACCTGTCCTTTAATGATTTCACCTGTTCTCGGGTCAGTGATGCTCATGCCATAGCTCCAGCCACGGGTAGAACGATGGACCCAATTGACCACATTGTAACGGATATCCATTGGATCTGCTGAGTCGGGCAGCATTTTAATGATGAATGCATTTTTGTAGCCGGCGGCTTCGAATGCCTGGTTCCACCAACTTCCTCCTTCCAGCAAAGCACTGCGGATGGGTTCCGGGGTTCCATTATCCAGGTAGTAAACAATGGGTTTTACTGCTTCACTGACGGCTGCCTGCGGGTCTTTTTTTGCCAGGCGGTGGCGTGTGATGAACAGTTGACGAATCGGGTCTGAAAAAGGGGTACTGTAGTCAAAATAGCTGATGGCATTATAACCACTTCGGATATCATAGCGACGGGGCTGATAGTTATTGTCGGGCAGTTGTATGAAGGAATGATGTATCCGCAGGGTGATGGCTTCGGGACTGGGTACTACCGATTGAACGAATCTTCCTGCATCTGCTCCACCGGTATACGTAACTATGGCTTCCCATTCCGTGTTGAGTGGAAAGTTGCGGGTATTGGGCAGATAGATGGCTGAGCGGCTTTCATTATACACATAGCTCCCTTGTTTCATCATGCGCAAGCGATCGGTGACCTGCATCGCATCGCGCAGGAAAAAGGAGGTAGCATCTACCAGCAATTGACCATTCTCCTCTTCTTCAATTGTAAAGCTGGCGATGGCAGATTGCGCAAAGGATTCGGCCACTGCTTTTTTCTCTCTCGGGTCATCAGAGGATGCACGGTAGCTGTAGTTGGGCTCAATGAGCAAAAGTTTTTTCCCTACCCGGTGAAAACTGACAATCCGGCTATCTCCGATAAGTCCCCTGTCAAGTCCGATATCGTTTGACCCCAATCCTGCCGGCAAACTATTGACATATAAAAACTCTGTTCCCGTTTTATTTACTTGCAACCATATTTTTCCGTTGGCGGCGTCCCAGTAAAAAGGAAAGAATCCATCATAGCGAACGAATTTGGCAGTCTTTTCAGCGAGCCGTGAATTGTTTTGTGCTTGCAATGATATTGTTGTCAGTAGGAAAATGAGGATGACCAGATTGCGCATGGTATAGGTGGCTTAGTTGATGTAAAATTATTGGGGTAAAAAAAATCCGGAAAACAAATCAGTTCTCCGGATTAAAACAATGTAATCCCGGTATTAGCTATTGCTTCCTTCCGGAGCAGGAGCAGGTGCTGTAACAGGTGCCGGTTCCGGTGTAGGTGCTGGCGCTGGTGCCGGAGCAGCAACAGGAGCCGGTTTAGGGGCCGCTGGCTTTTTAGCTGGTGCTTTCTTTTTAGCAGCTGGCTTTTTTGCTACGGGTTTTTTTGCTGCAGGTTTTTTCGCTGCTACCTTTTTCTTAGGAGCAACTTTCTTTTTCGCAGCCGCTTTTTTAGCTGGCGCTTTCTTTTTCGCAGCTGGTTTTTTCGCTGCTACTTTTTTCTTGGCTGGCGCTTTCTTTTTAGCTGCAGGTTTTTTAGCTGCTGCTTTCTTTTTGGGTGCCGGTTTCTTGGCAGCTGCTTTCTTTTTGGGTGCTACCTTTTTGGCAGCTGATTTTTTTTTGGTTGCTTTTGCCATGGTGTTGTCAGTTTAGTTGATTGTATTAGTGATGAAAGTTAGAAAAAAATATATTCCTTTTATCAATTTGACTGATATAAATTTATTATTTCCCATGTTAATTTTTCGATTGGATACCGGGCTTGACAGCCCTCGTTACTTTTGTAGGGAATTTGCCTGTTAATTATGCATCTCGATTCTGTTGTTGGGAGCGGCGAAAGAACTAATTTTGATAGATGAAAAAGACGGTAGTACTGGGTGCCTCAGATAATCCAACGCGATATAGTTTCCTTGCTGTTGAACGTCTTCGGGAAAAAGGTCATCCTGTAGTGGCAGTTGGGAGAGGAGAGGGAAATATTAGGGATATTCCCATTATTACCGGAGAACCCCCTGTAAATGATGTAGATACGGTGACGCTTTATCTCAATCCTGCTTTGCAGGTTGCTGCTTACGATTATATAATTGGACTAAAGCCTCGTCGGGTAATTTTTAATCCCGGTACCGAAAATGACGAACTGGAAGAGATGCTTCGTTCCAAAGGTATCGAGCCGGTAGAGGCTTGCACCCTGGTAATGCTGGCAGCCGGTTTATATTGAACTAAAGTTAGTTAGCTTCCCCAGCCCTCCCGATCCAGACTTCGGTAGTGAATGGCCTCTGCGAGGTGATGCGTTTCAATGTGTTCCGTTCCTTCCAGATCGGCAATCGTTCTGCTAACCTTTAATATGCGATCGTAAGCCCGGGCACTCAGGTTTAATTTTTCCATGGCATTCTTCAATAATTGTTCCCCTGCCGGCGTAATTCCGCAGAATGCCCGCAACAACTGGCTATTCATTTGTGCATTGGAATACATGCCGGCATACTTTCGGTACCGGTCATTTTGAATTTTTCTTGCCACCATTACACGGGAAAGAATGCTGGCAGAATTTTCTGCCGGTTGTTGTTGGCTGATTTCTGAATAGGAGACAGGCGTCACTTCCACGTGAAGGTCAATTCTGTCCAGCAAGGGTCCCGAAACTTTGTTCAGGTATTTCTGAACAGAGCCAGGCGGACAGGTACAATCTTTTTCAGGGTGGTTGAAGTAACCACAAGCACATGGATTCATGGAGGCAATCAATACAAAGTTAGCAGGGAAATCAAGTGCCATTTTAGCCCTTGAAATAGTTACTTTTCTTTCTTCCATGGGTTGGCGCATCACTTCCAGTACCGTTCTTTTGAATTCAGGTAATTCATCGAGAAAAAGCACTCCATTGTGTGCCAGTGAAATTTCACCGGGTTGGGGGGTGCCTCCTCCACCGACAAGTGCTACATCAGAAATGGTATGGTGCGGGGCCCGGAAAGGCCGCTTACTAATGAGGGCGCAATTTTCGGGAAGCCTGCCGGCAACACTGTGTATTTTGGTTGTCTCGAGTGCCTCCTGCATACTAAGCGGAGGAAGAATGGTGGTAAGCCTTCGTGCCAACATCGTTTTTCCCGCCCCCGGCGGTCCGATTAGCAACACATTATGTCCCCCCGCTGCTGCAATCTCCATGGCCCGCTTGATATTTTCCTGGCCTTTGACCTCACTAAAATCAAAATCATCATTGGAGGGCCCGAGAGAAAACATTTCCTGAGTATTCACATGTACCGGTCGTAAACTCTCTACCTCCCGAATAAATTCCACCACTTCTCTAAGGTGAGAAACGCCGTAAACAGCCAGATCTTCTACCATGGCCGCCTCCCGCGCATTGCCAATGGGAACGATCAATCCTGCGAAACCATCTTTTTTGGCCTGCAAGGCCATGGGCAATGCTCCTTTGATCGGTTGTACCGAGCCATCCAATCCCAGTTCCCCCATCACTACATAATCTGTCAGCCGTTCGGCATTCTCCATTTGTTCACTGGCAGCCAGTACAGCCAGCGTTATCGGCAAATCAAAGGCAGATCCGGTTTTGCGAATATCCGCAGGTGCAAGATTAACAATGATCTTGGTACGGGGCATGTGGTAATCATTTGTTTTGATAGCACTCTCCGTTCGTTGCAGACTTTCCCTTACGGCATTGTCCG
Source organism: Sediminibacterium sp. (assembly GCA_046095445.1). GTDB lineage: Bacteria > Bacteroidota > Bacteroidia > Chitinophagales > Chitinophagaceae > Sediminibacterium. Next base: position 6,741 of record JBJTJJ010000398.1, on the reverse strand, counting down.
GCAACCCAACGATGTGGTACCCTTGTCCCATACTAACATTCACTTCTATGGCAATGGAAATAGCTTCCACTCCAAATACAGCACTGCCAAAAGTTTTTACAAGCATTGTGCTTCTTTACATTTCTAAAGTATTGTCGTCTTAGTGGCACAAGGTAGCGGAAGTGAAATGCCATCTGTTCAGTGTTTATACGGATAAAAACTACCGTTAAAACACCGAATAATTTGAGGTGTAATTACGGTAGTTTTCGATGGTTGTACTTGCTATATTCGGGCAGCCACTCGGGTTTTGTGTAAAATCAATAACCGGAATAAGTTATTGAACGGGAAGTGCTATCCGTTAAAACACCGATTATTTATTCCGTGTTTTAACTGAATAAAAAAAGTGGTTTCTGCTTAGCATTAAAGCTGCCGAAGTAAATCGAGAACGCCTTCCTTTTGTAAGATCAGGTAGCCCAGGCGATCGTTGCTGATACCTGGTTTGAGTTGGTAGCTGAATTGTAATTCTCCGTCGGCAACGGATGTTTCAAAAAAGCGAAATTGAACATTGGAATATTGCTGGAGGGTAACGCCAATCTCATACAAATGCGTGGAAAGAATAAAAAGACTGTTTCGCTTCTTGCTTAGTCCCTCCATAACCGCAGTACTGCAGCGAATGGCATCTTCCTGGTTGGTACCTTTAAATAATTCATCAATCAGTATGAGCCATTTATTCCCAAGGTTGACTGTTTCAATAGTATTTTTGATGCGTTGCACTTCATTGAAGAAATAGCTTTCTCCTCGAATCAGGTTATCACTCACCTGAATATTGCTTAGAATACCATTCAATAGTGCAATCTTCATGTTTTTTGCCGGTACGCCCATACCAATATGTGCGAGGTAAGCGGCAATGCCAACTGCTTTGATGAAAGTACTTTTACCCGCCATGTTCGCGCCGGTAAGAAAAATAAAATTTTCAGATTGATTGAGCCGGATATCATAGGGAATAGGAACTGGTAATAACAGATGAAATAGCCCCTCTGCTTCCAGAAAAGGTGTTTCAGCATCTATTACTTCAGGGAAATGGAGTCCCAACTGATTGCCCGCAATCGCCATACTTTGATAGGCATCCAACTTGTGATAGATATCTATCAGTTCAAACAAATCATTTTTATACCGCTGGCGCAGGAAGTTGCCCAGTTCAAGAATTTCTTTGGCTGAACATTGTTTTTTATCCGTTACCAATAGTTTAACGGGTTCCTCCCTTCTTAGTAAATGACGGATGCGATCCCGCCAACTCAACAAAAGTTTACTTTTACTTTCTTCCAGTAAATCGACGATTACATTCATGCCCTTGACGAAGTCAATAGCGTGTTCTACTGTGTATTTGGTCAAGGAAAAATCCGTAGCAGAGATAAATTGGTAAAGCAGGGTGTCGAAAAATCCCGGATGATTGGGTAAACGGTCAATCGGAGTATCATAAAACTTTTCCAGTACCATGATAGTTCCATTCGAAATTTGTTGGGGCCATTTATTGAGAACAGATGTTAGATTTTGAAGTGTTACCTGCGTATCAATGATGGCGGAAACTGAATTAAGGGGTTTTGACAAAAACATACGCAGGTATTCCCTGCCCTCATTGGTCTGAGTGAAGTTCAGCCGCTGAAAGACCGATTGTTCTGCATCAGGATGAAAAATGGAAAGATCAATCAGGGTAGTATTATCTGCTTTCATTTTTGACGGACCTCAATAGCCCTCTCAACAAATCTACAAAATTGAAAGGGATATACAGGGCTATGATCGGTTAGTCTTCGAAATGAATGGAAAAAACAACCATTCGGGAAAAGATGCGATCCAATACATTTGAATACTTCAGTGTTGGATCAGGTCTGTGGAGATTGGCCAATCCATTGCTGATCTTGATTTCCGGAGAGATGGTTACAAAGGGAAGGTAAAAATTGAAGCCCAACCCCAACTCATAACCATAGTCTGTTCTACTTAGTTTGATGAGATCTTGGTTGCTTCTGGCAGTGGAGTTGCTGGAAAGGTCGATATCATATTTGAGACCTGCCATCATATAAGTTCTAAAATTTCTGATGCGGTCGGAATTGAATTTTACCTGAAAAGGAAAACTGACAATGGTTGCCGGAAGTGTTTGAAGTTGATTCGGTGCTTCACCCGGACTGGTAGTTTTTAAAGTATAGGCGAGGTATTTTGCACCACCAATAACCAGTAAGGGATTAATTCGAAATTGAAAATGTTCGTTTAACCTTGCTGTAGCCAGGAGTCCCATGGTAACACCACCACTCTTGCCGGGCTCGGCAACGATGATACTGTCTGTTTGTGTAAATGCGGGTGAGCGGTTGAAATTCAGAAAAGTACTGTTGTATCCCAATGACAGCCCAAAATAGTAGGTCATGTCATCGTGATAGGGGCGATAGACTTCTTTCATGTATTGAGCATGAAGGGAGCCCGTGGCGACTAGTAATAATATGACCGGAAAAATTACTTGCTTCCGCAGTAAATGGTGCATATTCCGAAACTCAGTTTTTTCAGGTATGTTTTGCTGTAACCAGCATTGCGAAGAATCTGTAAAAATTGTTCTCCTTCGGGAAAGACCTGTATACTATTGTTGAGGTATTCATATGCCTCCTGATTGCTCGAAAGCAACTTTCCTGCAGCAGGGGCAGCGTATTTCATGTACAATTCATAAAATTGCTTCACGCCCATTCCGGTAGGTTTGGAAAATTCCAAAACAACTAATTTTCCGCCGGGTCTCAGCACCCTGTACAGTTCCTGTAAGCCCTTCAGTAAATTTTGAAAATTTCGTACGCCAAAAGCAACGGTGATGGCATCAAAACTATTGTCCTCAAAGCGAAGCTGTTCACTATCTCCATATTCCAGTGTGATGACCTGACCCAGATTAAGGTCGTCTACTTTTTTCCTGCCTAATGCCAGCATGCCTTCCGAAATGTCAACACCTGTTATGTGCTGTGGTTGCAACAATCGGTTTGTCATGATGGCTACATCGGCAGTTCCTGTGGCGACATCCAAGATCTTAGCAGGACGAAGTGACTTTAATTCGCGCAGGGCTTTCTTTCGCCAAATAATATCTATTCCTCCACTTAAAATACGATTGAGCATATCATACCTGCCAGCAATGTCATTGAACATGCCTGCTACCTGGTCTTTTTTTTCCAGTTTACTCTGCTCATCGGGTACTATACTGTCATGTGCGAACTTCTCCATACCTCGCGAAGATATTGATTTTACCGGGCTGCCTTGGTTAGGATACATGTTTTGGCAGTTTAATTGGTTAATGTTTCGCAAATTTTAACGATACCATAGAATTTTTGTTTTTCGGCTCGTATTACACTCCCTCGTTATCTTCGTAGAAGTGAAAGCACTCATTTACAAATCAACTGGTAGCTGGTATCTTGCCAAGGGCGCTGATGGCCAATTTTATCAAGCCCGGGCAAGAGGTGTATTTAAAGTAGATGGGATCACCTCTACCAATCCAATCGCTGTGGGGGATGAAGTAGAGATTGTGCTGGAACAAGGAGAAGAAGGTTCAGCTGTTATCACTGAAATTGCAGAAAGGAAAAACTATGTAGCAAGGGTTTCACCCCACAACAAACACCAGCATCATATCATTGCCAGTAACCTCGATCAAAGTTTATTGTTGGTGACATTGACCACTCCCAAAACTTCATTGGGATTCATCGATCGTTTTCTGGTCTCTTCTGCTTCGTTTCACATTCCTGCCATATTGGTATTCAATAAGTCAGACCTTTACCGAAAAAAAGAAATGGCTATGTATGACTGCTGTCGGGAAATTTATACTGCAGCGGGTTATCCGGTTTATCTGATCAGTGTACAAGAGAAGACCGGACTAGCACCGGTAAAGGAACTGCTGACCAATCGCATCACTTTACTCAGTGGTCACAGTGGTGTGGGGAAGTCCTCCTTCATCAATGCACTCTTCCCCGATTTTCAATTGCGCACTTCTGAGGTAAGTGAATGGAGTGGTAAGGGGTTGCATACAACTACTTTCGCAGAAATGTTTGATTTGCCGGAGGGAGGAAGTCTGATTGATACACCTGGTTTGCGGGAATTCGGTTTGGTAGATATCAGCCGCCAGGAACTTTCTCACTATTTTCCGGAGATGCTCCAACTGCTGCCCGATTGCCGTTATAATGATTGTATGCACATCAATGAGTCAGATTGCGCAGTGAAGGCAGGGCTTGCCAATGGAAAAGTATCAGAGGAAAGATATATCAGTTACAGAACTATACTGGATACCCTATCCGAAAAATCGTACTGATTAGATTTTCAGTTTGCTTTTTTTGGAAGCAATTTTCATCGCTTTTTTATCTCCCTGGAGAATGCGCTCAGCGCCAACGTTTCTTCCCTGAGGACAACCGGATTTGCGTTTGCCTAAAATACTGCAGGCGCTAACAGTGCAGGCCATCAAGAAAAGTAAGCAAGCTAGACGGAATGATTTCATGATTTACAATTGAGGTCCGGGTATTTCTACTGCATCCTTGTACCAGTCGGCGTAATGGGTATAATTGCGTGCAATGCGGTTGATCTCTCCGCTGATCAGTTCCTGAGACACTTCTTTCACTTTGCGGGCAGGTACTCCGGCATAAATAGATCCGGCTTCAACAATGGTTCCTTCCAGTAAAACTGCTCCTGCCGCGATGATAGAATTGCTGTGCACCACACATTCATCCATCACAATAGCTCCCATACCAATCAACACATCATCGTAGATCGTACATCCGTGAACCAATGCCAGGTGACCGATCGAAACATTGTTACCGATGCGGGTTGGATGTTTTTGGTAAGTGCAGTGAATCACGGCACCATCCTGCACATTCACCCGATTGCCCATTTGAATGAAATGAACATCCCCGCGAACTACTGCATTGAACCAGATACTGCATTCATCGCCCATAGTTACTTCACCCACTACGGTTGCGGTGGGAGCGAGAAAGCAACGCTCTCCGAACTTGGGTTCTTTGCCGGGAAGTGAAAGAATGGTAGCCATTACATTATTTTCACAGTGAAGATACTTCTATTCGGTTAATTTTGCTGTTATCGGAACTTCAAATCACGGAAGTCTGCAATAGCCCCATGAACCTGCGACAACTTTTTCAGCAACACCTGGCACCCACATCGCCTGCACCCATGAATCTCGAAATGGTCAGGGCTGAGGGTGTTTATTTGTGGGATGCTTCGGGCAAACGATACATTGATTTGATAGCCGGATTCAGTGTGAGTAATATTGGACATTCCCATCCAACTGTTGTACAAGCCGTGCAAGAGCAGGCTGCCCGCTACATGCACCTAATGGTATATGGTGAATTGATTCAATCTCCGGTAGTTTCTTATGCCCGGCTTCTCACTTCCCATCTGCCACCTGAACTGGATTGTGTATACTTCACCAACAGTGGTGCTGAGGCAACCGAAGGAGCGATGAAACTGGCCAAGCGAGTAACGGGCCGCACTAGAATGATCGCTTTCAATCATGCTTATCACGGCAGTACACAGGGCGCACTTAGTTTGATTGGAGATGAATATTGGCGGAGATCATTCAGACCATTGTTGCCCGATATTTATCACTTCCCTTATGGGAAGCAAGAAGTATTGGAAGCCATTGATCATTCAACTGCCTGTGTGATTTTGGAAACGGTTCAGGCAGAGAGCGGTGTGACAGCTCCCGAACCATCCTGGTTACAGCAGGTAAGAAAAAAATGCGATGCCACCGGAACATTATTGATACTCGATGAAATTCAGGCAGGGTTTGGAAGAACCGGAACCCTCTGGGCATTTGAACAGATGGGTATTCAGCCCGATATTTTGTTGTTGGGCAAGGCCCTCGGAGGTGGTATGCCCCTGGGTGCATTTATTGCTTCCAGAGAACGGATGCACCAACTAAGCTATCAACCTGTTCTCGGACATATCACTACATTCGGTGGTCACCCCGTTTCCTGCGCAGCAGGAATGGCAGCAATGGAAGTATTGCTATCATCTGGCTGCATTGATCGGGTGAAGGAAAAAGAAAAATTCTTGCGGGAGAAATTACACCATCCCGCTATTCTGTCCATTCAATCTGCCGGCTGCTGGATGTCATTGCAGTTTGCATCTGCAAACTTGAACCAACAAATAGTTCATCAATGTGTGAAAAATGGACTACTCACTGATTGGTTCATCTTTGCTCCCGATAGATTGCGCATAGCCCCCCCTTTAACGATTGGAGATGATGTTTTGGAGGAAGTTGTTCAAATTCTTCTGCGCAGTATCGATGAAGTGACTGCCGCCTGATTTGCGGTTGATCAACACTTTTTTCCTGTCTCCATTCTACAAAATCTGCTGTAGAGTTTTTCGTACTGTGGAATGATTTTGCTGATATCAAACTGGCAGGCATGCTGGTAAGCTTTTTCTTTCATTTCTGCCAAATAACTATTGTTGCTCAATAGCTCAATCGCATACTTGCTCATGGCATCAATATCTCCCACCTGTGTGAGAAAGCCCGTGCTGCCATGCACGTTGATTTCAGCAAGTCCGCCCGCATCAGAGCTGATCACGGCCACTCTGGCTGCCATGGCTTCTAATGCTGCCAAACCAAAACTTTCATATTCAGATGTTAGCAGGAATAAGTCACTTACAGCAAGTATGTCTTCCATTTGTTCCTGCTTCCCCAAAAATCTTACCTGTGCATCTACACCATACTGACGGCACAATTCTTCCGTTGCATGT
>JBJTJJ010000397.1:0-1561 GCA_046095445.1 Sediminibacterium sp. | reverse complement strand
CGTCGGCAGCTTTGGTATAAATACCACCGCCTACGCGGGCAAAGAGTGCAATGCTTTCAGCACCCAGAGAGAAACCTGTTAAAACTTCAATGGCTCTTTTCATTTCTTCACTGTCAACAGCAGCACCGGGAGCCAGCAATTGACGAATGATGATGAATAAACCCCCTAATCCGAGTACTGCTAGTCCGGCAACGCCCATACCCATTACAGAACCTCCGGTGAAGGATACCTGCAATGCTTTGCTGAGACTGCTTCTGGCGGCCTGGGCAGTACGCACATTGGCGCGGGTAGCTATTTTCATGCCGATGAAACCTGCGAGCGCACTGAAAAGAGCACCGATGATAAAAGAAACAGCAATGCTCCAATGGCTATTTTTATCGGAATAACCCATTACCCCTAGTAAGAGGGCAACAATGATTACAAAATAGGTCAGGATTTTATATTCCGCTTTCAGGAAAGCCATGGCTCCTTCTGCGATATAATTGCTGATCTCTTTCATCCGGTCTGTTCCGGCATCCTGACGGGAAACCCAATTGAATTTAATAAGGGTAAAGAGCAGTCCGATAATACCCATAACCGGAACCGCGTAAATGATTTGTTGCGTCATAAGCAATGTGTGTCTGGTCTTTTTCTTATAAAGTCTGCAAAAATAAGGGAATTGAACAAAAACAGGGTGAAAACAGCGCTTGTTTCGGGTCAAAAAGGGTCAATTTTCCAGAACGGTGGTGTCAGCTACCCCGGTAAATACACCAGTCATTTTTCCGGCCGCCCAGATATTCCGGTTGAATTTGTTACCTAGTACAATTACCACGGCGTCATCAGTGATCAGCCGCTTAAAAACTGTATTATTGCCGTGCCACCATCCATTGTGGTAGATGACGGGGGGCGAATCATCGGGAAGATACAGATGCCATCCCAAACCATAATTTCGGTTCCCCCTGGTTTCGCGGCTATAGGGCTGGTAGGCAAGGTCTTGCAGGGTAGTAATACTTACAAATTTACCCGTTTTCAGCGCCTCGTTCCATTTGAACAAATCTCTTACCGTGCTATACACATTTTTATCTCCGTAAACTACGTCAAAGGTTCCCAGGGGATAAGGACTGTTCCGGTAATTATAGGAAGGAACATAGTTCCCTGTATCCCGAATGCTGAAAACAAAGCTATACCGCATACCGAGGGGGGTAAATAAACTGTCTTTCAGGTAGTCAGGATAAGTTCTACCTGTAACCTTTTCGATTACCATCGCCAATAAAGCGTAATTCGTGTTGCAATATTGATAGCGGGTATCAGGAGCATATACTGCAGGTACCTTGTGGCGTTTCATGTAGTCAACCACATCTTTATTGGTAGCCAATCCTTTAAATCGATTCGGGTCACTGTAATATACTTTTCGGGTGTACCACTTGCCCCGCTTGTTCTTCGTTCTTACCAGCCGATAGCCCGTTTCATTCATGAAGTATTCATACTTCGGTAATCCGCTTCTGTGATTGAGCAGTAATTTTATTCGGATCCCTTTATAGGGAAAACCGGGAATATAGGTTTCCACGGGGTCATTCAGGTC
>JBJTJJ010000396.1:0-1214 GCA_046095445.1 Sediminibacterium sp. | reverse complement strand
ATCTTGTTGCCCTTTTTCCGTTTTCTTAAATGAATATTCATGCGTTTTTAAATAATTCGTCAATAGTTATGCGACTTAAAACCACTCTGCGCTGAAATCGAACAACCTGTAATTTGCCTTTAGAGATCATCCGCTCAATGGTTCTTTTGCTAACGCCCGTGTATTGAGCTGCCTCATTAATTGACAAATACACCTTCTGTAATAAAGGAGAGAGGTGACGCTGCTCTAAAGCAATAGTCATCGCGGACTTGTTCTGAACAGATACTGCAATCCGGTTCTCACGTATCTTATTCTTATAGTCTCGGCTATTACAAGTCTTCGAGCAGTAGCGGGTATAAAGAGTCTTTGCAGTAAACCCATTACCGCAGTATTCACATTTACGCTGTACTTCAATTGTGCTGCTCATTTTGCGTGCGTCCTTATATGCCCAGAGCTGACAGCATCTGACCGAAGATGTCAGAAACCGCCATCAAGTCTCCCTTTAAGTGCTACGGCAACAAAAAATTAGACCTAGGGCAACAATTTGCCAACAAAATTAGGACATAAAAACTAAATTGGGCAACAAGTAGAGTAAAAAATGTTACTCTAAACTATTGAAAACTAAGGTATAGTAAACAAGTTTCTGAGAACTTCACTTTCCTATGCAGAATTTGGAAAAGATATACTCCAATTGCTCATCATGCGCAATGGTGCCGGTAATGCTGCCTAAATGATGCAGGCAACTGCGGATATCCAGGGCCAGCAAATCTCCGGGAATTCCGTTTTGCAAACCACGGTCAACTTCCTGCAGCGCTTGATGCAATTGTCGCAACGCTTCGACATGCCGTTCATTAGTAATAATGGTGGCTTCACCCAAGAAATCGCCTTCCACCGTACGCACACAGATCGCCACCTTCCAAGCAACCAAGCCCTGCTTGTCCTTGGCAGACAATTGCAGTATGTTTTCACCTTGTGGTAAGACTTCTCTTTGTTGAGGAGACAGAACATCAATCTTATTGAGTACAATCAGATAAGGTACTCTCTCTTTTTCCAGTATCGCAATGGTCTCTCTTAGCATCTCCTGCGTAAACTGTTGTACATCCATCAGGTACACCACCAACTGCGCTGTGCGCATTTTTTCCAGGCTCTTCTCTACACCCATCTGTTCAATTACATCCTCCGTGTTGAAACGAATACCTGCCGTATCTATCAACCGGAATAGAATACCCCTGATG
>JBJTJJ010000395.1:0-1070 GCA_046095445.1 Sediminibacterium sp. | reverse complement strand
AGCAACTATAACATCATACCTTCCGTTCAACCTACCCATGCTACCAGCGACATGTATTGGGCCGGCGATCGGCTCGGTGCTGAACGGCTGAAAGGTGGATATGCATTTCGTCAATTGCTTGATCAAAATGACTGGATGCCGCTGGGCACCGATTTCCCGGTGGAAGATATTTCTCCTTATAAAACATTCCTGGCGGCAGTCTTCCGCAAAGACAGCAAGGGATACCCGGCAGGTGGATTTCAAATGGAGAATGCACTTACCCGTGAGCAGACCATTCGCGGCATGACCATCTGGGGGGCGAAAGCTGCCATGCAGGAAAAACAAACAGGAAGTCTGGAAGTAGGCAAGAAAGCAGATTTCATCCTGCTCTCACAAGATCTGATGAAAGTCACAGAGCAACAGGTATTATCGACAAAAGTGCTGAGTACTTATATCGGTGGCAAACAAGTGTATCAACTCCGTTAAGCAGGTAGCTGTCCTACCATTTTTTCCGGCTTCACCCACTCATCGAATTCTTTTGCTGTGAGGTAGCCTAACTTCACTGCCATCTCTTTCAGCGTGGTGCCTTCCTTGTGCGCTTTCTGGGCAATTTCTGCTGCCTTGTAGTAACCAATCTTGGTATTCAATGCAGTTACCAGCATGAGACTATTGTTCACATGCTTTTGAATATTGGCTTCGATTGGTGCCAGTCCTTTCGCACATTTTTCATTGAAGCTCACGCAGCCCTCACCTATCAGGCGGGCACTGTGCAGGAAGTTATAAATCATCCCCGATAATGAGCCGGGATCTTCTATCATGCCGGGCAAAGTGAACCCCACCCAATGTGAAGCACTCACCATGATTGCAGCACAGGTGATGGGTAATGATGTAGCCATCAACATCGGCGGCGCCACCGGACATTTTGAGCTCAACGTCTTCAAGCCTGTGATGATCCGGAACTTCCTCCACAGTGCCCGGCTGATAGGCGATGCCTGTGTGAGCTTCACCGACAAATGCGCCATCGGCATCCAGCCGATAGAAGCTAACATCCGAAAGCATGTAGAGAGCTCCCTCATGCTGGTGACTGCCCT
>JBJTJJ010000394.1:0-1841 GCA_046095445.1 Sediminibacterium sp. | reverse complement strand
GCAGTAATACCCAATGGCTGCCGAATTTGAATATTGAGTTTGTGTTATCGAAGGATAGAAAACTGCGGTTAATCATTTTCAATAAGACGACCCTCGATGTAAGTTTTGGACGCAGAAACCGACAGGGTATCAGTATATCTTACAGAAGAGATTTTGATAAACTAGTGGCAGATAAGCCCCGGGAAATTACTGCCCCGCCCCCACCGGAGAACGGAAAATAATTTAAAAGAATTTCTATTGAGGGCTTTTACTAAGTAGCCATCTGATGGCAAGTTCATAGCCCTTCAATCCCAATCCGGTAATTGTTCCAGCCGCCTTTGCAGAGACATAGCTCAATTTTCTGAATTCTTCGCGTGCTTGCACATTGCTAATATGTACTTCAACTACGGGTACTTTTATAGCAGCTACTGCATCGCCAATGGCGATGGAGGTATGCGTATAGGCAGCCGGGTTGAGCACAATACCCTGACAGGTTCTGGAAGATTCCTGCAGTGCATTTACCAGTTCACCCTCTACATTGGACTGAAAGTAGGTGATGTCAGTATCGGGAAATTCAGATCGCAGCTGCCCTATATAGTCATCAAAACTTTGCTGACCATAAATTCCCGGCTCACGCTGTCCCAATAAATTAAGATTTGGTCCGTTGATGATGGCAATCTTCATACCATGATTTTTACGAAGATAATAAAAATGCTATCGAGCCGGGACAGAACTCTACAGTAATAATGAATGGGTAAAAAGGGTGTTGTAAGAAAATAAAGCCGAATGGCCGACCTTATGCTTGTTGAATCATTCCTATGAAATCGTCAAAAAGGTAACGGCTATCGTGGGGGCCGGGTGTACTTTCCGGATGATACTGGACACTGAATGCCGGCTTGTTCTTCATGCGAATGCCTTCAATGGAATCATCATTGAGGTTTACATGCGTCACTTCTACTTCCGGATGTTGGCGGACGGCCACAGGATCAACACCAAATCCATGGTTTTGGGTGGTGATTTCACAACGACCGGTGATGATGTTTTTTACCGGATGGTTCAGACCGCGGTGACCATGGTGCATTTTGAAGGTAGGAATATCATTGGCAATAGCGAGTAACTGGTGCCCCAGACAAATACCAAAGACCGGTAGATTCTGTTGTAAAATACTTTGAATGGTGGTCTTGGCATAGGGCATGGCAGCGGGGTCTCCCGGACCATTGGAAAGAAAATATCCTTTGGGGGAAAATGATTGCAGGCGTTCAAAAGAAGTTGTAGCAGGGAAAACACGCAGATGTGCTCCGCGACTTGTCAGACAATCGAGGATATGCTTTTTAACACCAAAATCAAGGACAGCAATTTTCAGGGGAGAGTTGGTATCTCCTAATTCGTATTCTTCGGTTGTGCTGACTGTGCTGGCGAGTTCCAGTCCATCCATATCAGGCACCTGGTTCATGGCTGCCTGCAAAGAAGTAGCATCTGACAATTCAGTTGATATAATGCAGTTCATAGCCCCCTTGGTGCGAACGTGGGTTACGAGTGCACGGGTATCTACCCCTTCGATGGCTACAATATTATTAGCAACTAAGTAATCGTGTAAGTTGCCGGTTGCCTGTATACGGCTGAATTGTTCCTCCAGATTCCTACCGATGAGCCCACGAATTTTTACCGAACTACTTTCCACATCGGTAGGTTTTACACCGTAATTACCAATGTGTGCATTGTTCATGATCAGTACCTGTCCGGTATAACTTGGGTCGGTGAATACTTCCTGATAACCAGTCATGCCGGTATTGAAGCAGATTTCACCCGTAGCTGTTCCTTTTTTTCCAAAGGATCTGCCTGTGAAAAGGTGACCATCTGCT
>JBJTJJ010000393.1:0-1361 GCA_046095445.1 Sediminibacterium sp. | reverse complement strand
GGCATTGATCAAACCATTGGTAGATGCATCGTGAGAAGTGATATTACCTGTGGCACTTAATTCAGGTAAAATCTTTCCTGCCAGTTGTTTGCCCAATTCCACCCCCCATTGATCAAAACTGAAAATATTCCAAATGATACCTTGTACAAAAATTTTGTGTTCATACATAGCTATGAGTTGACCAAGGGTATGCGGAGTTAATTGCCGAACCAGGAAACTATTAGAAGGTTTATTGCCTGTAAAAATTTTAAAGGGGGTAATTTTTTTTATTGCTTCCTCATGCAAACCGGCAGCAGTTAATTCAGCTTCCACTTCTTTTTCTGTCTTGCCATTCATCAACGCTTCTGTTTGTGCCAAAAAATGAGATAACAATTGTTGGTGATGATTTCCCAATGGATAGTGACTGTTGGCAGGTGCGATAAAGTCCGCTGGTATTAATAAGGTTCCCTGGTGTATCAGTTGATAGAAGGCATGTTGACCATTGGTGCCGGGTTCACCCCAGATAACCGGACCGGTGGTGTAATTCACCGGATTACCATTTCTATCTACATATTTCCCATTGCTTTCCATGTTGGCTTGCTGCAAGTAGGCAGGCAGACGATGCAAGTTCTGGTCATACGGTAATATGGCTTCACTTTGTGCGCCCATAAAGTTGGTGTACCAAATTCCCAACAAAGCCATGATAACCGGAATGTTTTTCTCGAATTTTTCTTGCTGAAAGTGTTGATCCATGGAATGAGCACCTTTTAGCAGATCCTCAAATGCTGCATATCCTACGGTAAGTGCTATGGATAGACCTATTGCACTCCACAGAGAATACCTTCCACCCACCCAGTCCCAAAATTCAAATCGGTTGTCCGGATGAATACCAAAATCAGTCACTGCCTTTTCGTTGGTACTGAGTGCCAAAAAATGTTTCGCTATATATTTTTCCTGTTTTGCATGCGAGAGAAACCATTCCCTTGCTGTGTGGGCATTTGTCATGGTTTCTTGGGTAGTGAAAGTTTTGGAGGCAATGAGAAACAGGGTCTCTTCGGGATTGACCTGTTGCAGGGTTTGTGCAATATGTGCACCATCTACGTTGCTCACAAAAAAGCACTTCATTCCCGGAATATGATAAGGACGTAGCGCTTCTGTAACCATCACCGGACCCAAGTCACTTCCTCCAATTCCTATATTGACGATGTTCTTGATGGCTTTACCTGTATAGCCCTTCCATTTACCGCTGTGTACCTTTTCGCAACAGGCTTTCATTTGATGCAAAACGCGCGTAACATCCGGCATAATATTTTTTCCATTCACCATGACCGGTTGATCGGAAAAATTTCGCAGGGCAGTATGCAACACTGCACGGTTTTCGG
>JBJTJJ010000392.1:0-1644 GCA_046095445.1 Sediminibacterium sp. | reverse complement strand
ATGCTAATTAAGTATATGAAAAGAATTACGCTATCTATATGTTTATTGTTGGTTGTAAATTCCATCATGGCTCAAAAGAAACTGTCTGACAATTCAATTCAGACATTATCCAAGTTAGAGCTTGGTTTTCAGGGAATTGGATATTGTTATGAGACTGCATTGGGAAAGAACACCTCAATTGATTTTTCAGTTGGCCTAGGAGGTGGGTATGAGATTTATAACACCGAAATTGCGTATGGTTGGAGTCTTTTTGAGCCTTCTTTGTATTTCTCGGTTACACCAAAATTGTATTATAACCGACAACGCCGATTAGAGAAAGGTAGGTCCATCGCCTTTAATAGCGGTAACTATTTTGGAATACGTTTAAGGGTAACTTCACCCAGTATAAATCCGGATTATGGAACACGGTTTTCTTCCCTCATGAACATGCATTGGGGTTTACAGCGTCCCGTTGGTTCAAAGTGGCTATTTAACACGCACATAGGTCTTGGGGTAGCACGTGACCTTACCTTTAAATACCAATTAATATATCCTGCCTTTGATTTGAAATTCTCTTATCTTTTCAATCATCGTAAGCTTTCCAATTAATTGTTTATTCATGGGATTAAATGACTTCTCAATAAAGTTATTAGCTTTATGAAAAGAAGTTTTTTATGCTATTGATTCCCTTTCAGCACATCGATTGGTCGGAGGTCCCTGCAGTTGAATTTCCGGGTGAGTCTGGTATGGCTACCTGGCAAACTTTACAATGGGAAGGACTTCGGGTTAGAATTGTTATTTATTCTCCTAATTACCTTGCTGACCACTGGTGCCAGAAAGGTCACATAGTTCATTGTCTCAAAGGTGAGTTCATCAGCGAATTGAGCAACGGTGAAAAGTTTGTTCTGACTGCCGGAAACTCCTATATTGTTTCTGATAATATGAGCTCACACCGGTCTATTACGTCAACCGGAGCAACATTATTGATTGTTGATGGAGAGTTTCTTCAATAAATAATTGTAAATTAGAGTTCAACATCTTGCCCTTTATAGTGATTGACTTTATTTATTTTATTCATCGCCTATCTCTGGTTGGGTTATTTTCACTTTTACTTTCCTGCAGCAAAAAATCATCCGAAACTATACCTCAATGGTTCATGGATCGCGGTCTCTCAGGTAAGGCTTCTTGGGAGAGCAGTACAGGTACCTTGCGCATTACCTCCTCAGTGAACTGGGGTGGTGATAATGATTTGGAGTCTTTTTATTTTCGACCCCCCATAGAAGTAAAAACTATCGTCATTGGTGCCAATGTTACGGTCACCGGTGGTTTTCGATTTATGCATGGGGTTCACCTTCGTGGAGAGGACAGAAATTCTTCTGTAATTTATGGAACCGGCACGGTTGCCTGGGCACGTGGTCCCAATAAAGTTGATAACTCGCCGGACTGCAATAAAACGACGGGTGACGATAGGGCAGCCGATTGCCTGAAATGGAAGTATGGTGCTATTTCTAGTGAATATGTTCCTCCCGGAGATACCATTAGGGTTAGTACCTTAACCATTCTTAACTCAAGAACATATAACATTACTGCATTTACTGTACCGATAAAAGTAGATAATGTACTACTAAAAGAACAACGAGCTGAGGAAAGCATCAGCAACTGCGA
>JBJTJJ010000391.1:0-2109 GCA_046095445.1 Sediminibacterium sp. | reverse complement strand
TTTCCTATTGTAGCAGCTGCAGTTGTTTGATGTACCATCACACCGGTACCAATTAAGGCATTGAGGAAACGAATGGTGGTTGCTTCATCACTGTTGGGTGGCATGAAAAAAGCGCGGGCATCTCTATTGTCTCGGTTCCTCATTACAGTATCGAACCATTTAGCTGATATGACTGGGACTTCCGTTCTGGCACCAACAATTGTAGAATCGGACCCGCGCCTATTACCGGAATTGTTTTTCAATGATTCCTGATAGGCATTTTTAATGGCAGCCGATTTATTAGGTGAAAGTGCCCAATGATCCTTGCTCCCCTTGTCTATGGAGTTCTTTCCCATTCGATAAATATTGAACAACAATTCATCCCGGTAGCGCATGGCATAATTCAATACAGCGTAATTCAGCGATACAGAATAATCTATAGACTTCCTGAATCTCCAGGGACCGGGAAGTACGGGATTGGGTGTTGAACTATTCGGAACCAGGCGATCAGGAACCAGTGGGATATTGGAGGGGTTTGGACTACCAATTATTTCCGTTAAGAGACCGATCATGTTATGGAAATAAGTAGTCGTGCGGAGTCCACCATTGTACCAGGTAGAATAGACAGAGCCGTTTTTATTGGTATAACCCGGTTTATTTTCAACATTGAGCCGATTGATCATCGCTGCACCAACTGCTTCTAAACTTGTTATGACGATGGGATCAAAAGCATAATTAAATGGATCTCTGAAAGGAGGTCCAGCTACTACAGATCCGGGCGGACCGGACTGGTGGTGGTTGTACATTATCTGAGGAAGCCACTCGATGTACAATTGCCGGCACATGTTTTGAGTTTCTTTCAGATTGAGCATGTAAAAATCACGGTTGTTGTCATGACCGGCATATTTCTCATACAATCGCGGAAGGTTGTCAGCATTCCGCTTTTCCTTTACCGGATTTCGCATGTACCATTCAGATACCAATTCCTGACCATCAGGATTCGCATGTGTCATTAGGATAATAACATTATCGAGTATGGCTTTGGTTTCATCATCTTGCCTGCTGGCCAGTTGATAAGCTGTTTCAATCAGTTGGTGCGTACCCACCACTTCATTGGCATGCAACCCGCCATCAATCCAGACAATTGCCTTTCCGCTTGCGGCCAAAGCCCTGGCATCTGCATCTGATAGATTTTCTGCCAGTGCGAGGCGACGGGAAATGGACTTATACTCATCGAGTTTATTAAGATTAGCAGCTGTTGAAACTATGAGCATAGGCTGGTCCCTACCCTCCTCGGTTTTTCCGATAGAAATCATGCGAACCCGATCTGAAGTGGCTGCCAACTGTTTAAAGTATGCTTCGGTTTGTGTAAAAGTGGCAAGCATGTAATCATCTCCAATAGAGAACCCGAAATGCTGTGCGGGTGTTGGGATTTTCTGAGCTGAAGTAAGGATAGTGGAACCCAGCAAAAAAATAAGTAAGAGTTGTTTCATGAATGTTGATTGAAAAATTCCGGGAACGATGTGATTATTTTTTTTGTAATTGACGTTGTTCTTCTTTTCCGGTTTGGATAAAGTCCTTTAAACGCTCTTGCAATCCGGAATATTGAGATTTTCTGCCATATAGTACATCATGAAATTTCCAACTATTATTCTCATAAACTAATACAATGGTATCCATCCATTTCTCTTTATAGTGGATGTTCTCAAAAATAAAAGGCAGTTTGGCTTGTTTTTTTAAGCAATAGGCAGTATCTATAGCATAACATTTCGTATAGCCCTCATAAAGACTGGAAAATATTTCTCCTTCAATGAGCAATGGTTTATCAGTTGGTGCTTTGGATTGGAGTATGGCTTTCCTGCTGACAAGTTCTGTTTGCTTAGTTTCCTTCACCAATTGAGCAAGCTCTGTTGAAAATGTATTGTTGTCGAGTGAGTCGTTGCGAAAAGGATTGGGGCGGGAATAGGCTTTCATTGCAATATCCCAGATTTTGCCACATTGGTATTCATTACACCAAGATTCTGCTGAATCTTTGGGGGATATAAAATAAACTTTCGAAGCCAGGCTGTATGGATTGATGCCTGTAAGTTGAGTTGCGGTAACATCATCTATTGCAACGTTATTCAATTT
>JBJTJJ010000390.1:0-10603 GCA_046095445.1 Sediminibacterium sp. | reverse complement strand
AAAGGCATTGGGAACAATGGATACAACCCATGTAAATGACTGACCGGCACAACTACCCGGCGCAGTTGGAATAACTGTGTAGGTGGCTGTTGCTCCTGATGAAGTTGAGTTGGACAATTGCCCCGTAAAATTAGAGGAGAGAGTTTTGGAAGCACCTCCGGTAAAACCACTACCCGTGGGCGCTGGCCAGGTATATTGAGTATTCTGAGGGATACTTCCTTCTACCCCATCGCTTGGCGTGAAAACAAAAGGAACACCACTACAAACTGTGAGCGTAAGTTGGTTGGTAATGATTGGTATAGGATTTACCAGTAATGTAAGTGAAAAAGCTCCACCAGTTCCGCAAGGACTCGAGGATGGAATTACTGAGAATACTGCGGTTTGTGTTACATTATTGGTATGCGACAATGTACCTGTGATAGAAGATGCCGGTCCACCAGCACCACTTCCTGAAAGCGTACCGGTCAGTTCAGGTGAAGCCCAGGTGTATTGTGTATTGGCAGGAACAATTCCATTGGTGCCATTGATGGCAGATAAACTGAAAGGTGCTCCACTACAAATAACGCGGGAGAAATTGGTAATAGAGACCACCGGGTTGACCCACACAGTTACTGAAAATACTGTACCGGTACAATCTCCTGATAATGGGGTAACAAGATATGTAGCTGTGCGGGCAATATTACTGGTATTGGTGAGCGTTCCGGATATACTGCTTACTGCTGTTGTTTGAGAAATTAATCCTACCAATGCATTACCTGTTGGAGTTGTCCAGGTATAGGTAGTCAGGTCAGGCACAATTCCACTCGCAGGATGGGTAGGTGTTAATTCAAAAGTTTGACCACTACAAATAGTTTGACTCAAGGGTTGGATAATTGCCCTTGGCTTAAGTTGTACTTGTAAAGTAAACGTGAGGCCAGTGCAATTTCCGGTAACAGGCGTTACTATATAAGTCGCTGTTGTAATAGTATTGACCGTGTTGGTGAGATTCCCTGAAATAAAGTTTTGAGGAGTTCCCTGCGCAGTTCCACCACTATAACCGGTTCCCGAGGGGGATGTCCAGGTGTAACGCGTTCCGGGTGGTACCCTTCCATTAGTCGGGTTTATCGGAGATACCTGGAAGTTAACTCCGGCACAAGTTGTAGCTGTCATTGGCTGGATATCCGGTACCGGATTAACCGTGACAATGACAGTAAATGGTTTGGCATCACCACACTGTGATGTGCTGGGAATGACGGTATAAGTTGCTGTCTCTGCACTAATGGAAGTATGACTAAACAGACCGCTGATATTAGTGGCGCCTGATCCGGTGTTACCACCAGATAATCCCGGTGTAAGAGAGGGGCTGTCCCATCTATATAATGTGTTAGCAGGTATAACACCATTGGTCGGATGCGTTGGGGTGACCATAAAAGCAACACCTGAACAGGTTGCAACAGGTATTGTATTGATATTGGGTGTTGGATGAACAGTGATTGTAGCGGTTTTTGGCAATCCATTACATCCATTCGACATGGGCGTTACAGTGATAGTAGCTAAGACATCGACATTACTAGTATTCACTGCCGTAAAAGAATTGATGTTTCCCGAACCCGATGCTGCCAGTCCGATAGAAGTCGTATTGTTGGTCCAATTGTATACCGTTCCCGCTACCGGTGAACCGGTAAAGGAAATAGGAGTAGTTGTGAGTCCATTGCAGACCGTTTGCGTAAATGGAGAAGGAACATCTACTGTTGGTGTAGGATATACCAGTACGGTTACAGTGAAGACTGTCGGATTGGTACAACCATTGGCTGTCAGCGTATATGAAAATTGAGTTGCTACCGGTACATAGGCTGAATTCGATAGTAACAAGTTTATTGTTCCGGTTACGCCGCTGGCAGCAGCACCACCATTGATGTCTGGTACCGAGTTTTGTGACCAGGCATAGGTAGTTCCTGCGACTGAACTGGTAGGATTATAAGTAAACGTAAGACTATTACATCTGGTAAGTGAAGGCGGCGAAGTAAGAACCGGATAAGGATAGACAGTGATCTGTCCAGCAGTACTGTTGTCAAGACAATTACGAGAGGTCACTACTCTCCTGAACCAGGTAGTAGTAGTGAGTAGTGGTGGATCATAGTTCTGTGCTGTGGCCCCGGAAATGTTTGTAAATCCTGATGAACTGCCGCTAGTTGATTGCTGCCATTGATAGGTATATGTTGTGCCGTCACCTCCTGTTGGAACCAAACCTGTTATTATTTCCGGATCACCTGACTGACAAAATACATTGGTAACAGGAATGGTTATTACGTTATTGGCAATAGGCGGATCAACAAAAATCTGAATCGTGTTACTCGTGAAGGGTGATGTGCATGCACCTGAAGTAACGGTGCGCTGATACCAGGTAGTAGTTGTTAATATACCAGGTGAATAATTAATGCTATTGGCTCCTGCTATGTTGGCAAACCCGGCGGAACTGCTGGTGGTAGAGCTTTGCCATTGATAGGTGTAAGAAGATCCATTTCCACCGGTAGGTAACGTTCCGGTCAAGGCTGTTGCTGTTGTTCCTGAACAAATCAGTTGCGGACTTCCAATCGTATTATTTCCAAGTGCCGGCTGAACAATTATTTGAGTTTCATCAAAAGAGGTACATCCACCACTGGATATTGTCCATCGAAGGGTATACGTTCCAGCAACAAAACCACTAACAGTTGTATTGTTTTGATTAGGATTGGTAATTGTTAGTGTTGGTGTCAACGGACTAATCACCGACCAGGTGCCCAAACCTACCGTAGGACTATTCGCATTCATTTGTGCAGTTGATCCTACACAAATGGTCTGGAAATTACCTGCCTGAGCAGGTGTAGGAGGATTTACCATGTTAACAGTTACCTGATCGGAACTCACCGGACATCCGGCACCATTGCTGCTAGACCAGGTAAATGTGTAGGCTCCTGTTACTAAACCAAATACCTGGGTGGTGGCGGAAAATGCATCGGCGAATACAGGATCCGGACTACCACCCGGCTTACTGAAAACCGACCAGGTGCCGGTACCCGTTGTAATTATATTTCCTGATAACGCAACAGTATTGAATAAACAGGCGCTAAAATCTGCCCCGGCATTTGCCGGTGTAGGTTGATTGGTAACACGAATAGT
The DNA here is from genome assembly GCA_046095445.1 of Sediminibacterium sp. Taxonomy (GTDB): domain Bacteria; phylum Bacteroidota; class Bacteroidia; order Chitinophagales; family Chitinophagaceae; genus Sediminibacterium. The sequence goes on along the minus strand of JBJTJJ010000390.1, from coordinate 7,465 downwards.
TACTGTGGATGAAGATTGACATGCGCCATTAGTGACTGTCCATAATAACACATAATTACCTTGTACCAATCCACTTACTTGTGTATTGTACAAAGTTGCATTTGTGAAAGTAGGATCAGGCGCAGCACCCGGTTTGGACTGAACGGTCCATGCACCGGTTGCTGGAGAAATGGGAGAAATTGCTGCGAGTGTTGCTGTGGCAGAAGCTCCAACATTGCAAATATCCTGTGCCGGTCCTGCATTCGCAGGTACCGGAGGTATGGAAGAAACTGTAATTGTAACAACGGAAGTCTTGCTCTGACAAGTACCATTGGAAATAGTCCACATGAACTGATAGACACCCGGTACAGTATTGTGAACCCTGCTATTAGGTGCATTCGGCGCATCGATTACAGCAGGTGCACCACTGATCTGAGTCCAGGTACCGATACCTGAAGTAGGTGTATTTCCATTCAGGAATATTTCTGATGAACAGCCATTGTTCTGATTAGGTCCGGCATTGGCTGCAGTAGGTGGCGCGAAATAGGAAATCCTTACTAGGTCTGAGTTGCTGGTACAGGAACCATTGGAGATGGTCCATTTCAACAGGTAATCTCCGGGAAGCATATTGGTGAAGCCGGAAGTCGGTGAAGCCGCATTCGTAAATACGGGTGATGAGCCCGCAGGCTTTACTTCAACTGTCCACAAGCCTGTTCCAATCACAGGTAAATTTCCAGCTAGCGTTGTGCTGCTTAAATTACACAAATCCTTGTCAGGTCCTGCCAGAGCTATTGTTGGCTCTGCATATAAAGTGATGCTGGTAGTAGCAGATGTTGAGGCACAACTTCCTGCTGCAGGTAATGTATAGCGGAAGGTATAGGTCCCGGGAATTAATCCTGATGCAATAGCTGCATTGGGTGCATTAGCAGAAATAACAGAAGTATTAGGACCTGTTACCTGTGTCCATGTTCCGGAAGTGCCATTATTTCCTAACAGCTGAACTACAGAAGCATTACAAGTTCCTCCAGCCAATACATTGGCGGTGGCATTCTCTCTGACTGTAACTGTCATAATACCAGATTCCTGTGCCGGACAATAAGGACCATTGTTAGCAGTCCACTTCAATTGATATACACCTTCCACTAATCCGGATATTGTTGCATTGGGTGCTGTGAGACTCGAAAAGGTCGGTGCGTTGGGACCACTGACCAACACCCAAAGACCTGTACCGGATGTAACCGTACTGGCCGATAATGCTGTACTTGTTCCTCCGCAAACAACCTGGTTGGGTCCGACGGTAACGGGACTTGGCGAGGCAGATATATTGAACTTGACGTCCGCCGAACTGGACGGACAAGCTCCATTCGATATCGTCCATCGGAATGTATACGAATAGTTGAGGGATAAGAAAGTTGCCGTTGAGGTAGGACTTGTTGGATTTGAAATGGTTACGGATCCGGGACCGGTTAGTCGCGTCCATAATCCGGTACCTATGAGCGGAGTATTACCATTCAAAGTAACTGAGCTAACTCCACATTCATTGACAACACTTTGGGTAACTGTTGCTATTGTAGCGGGAGCAGATGCGGTAATCCTGACTGTATCTCTGTTTGCCGCACAACCTGGAGTAGCTAAACTCCATTCAAACAAATAAGTACCGTTAGAAGCACCGGTTACCGTCGTATTATACAATGCAGCATTAGAAATTGTCGGGGACATGGGGCCACTGACCAATTTCCAGGAACCAGTTTCTATTCCGGTCGGAGCATTTCCGGCTAATTGGAAAGTAGTGACAGCAGCACCCAAACACTGATCAGGACCGGCATCTGCTAAATTAGGTCCAAGCGAACTGGTAGTACTAATGACTACTCTGCTGAAACTGGTACCGCATGCATTCGTAATGGTCCAGGTGAAAGAATAAGTTGAACTGGCTGCTAGTCCGGTTACCTTGGTATTCGGATCATTGATATTTTCAATCACTACACCGGCAGAAGGGCTAACTGTCCAGGTACCGACTTCGTTCAATGCGGGGGTATTCCCTTTTAATTTGTAGGGAGAGCCGGCACAAATGGTTTCATTAGGTCCCGCATTGGCAGTTGTAGGTGTAACACTGGCTACCACAACTTTCACATCTGCTTGTTGGTCTGGTGTTCCCGGGCCACCTGTAATTAACCAGCGGAAAAAATAAACACCATTGACAAGCCCCGTAACGTCGGTGATATTACTTAAAGGGTTAACGATAACAGGATCGGGAGCACCGATTGGTTTACTTACCATCGACCAGGATCCTGTTCCGACCAGGGGCTGATTGGCTGCGAGGTCAGCATTAAAAATATTACATGCCAATAAAATATCTGTACCCGGATTAGAAGGAGTAGGAGCAATTGAAGCGACAACAAAGGCATCGGCAAAAGCAGCCCGGCAACCACCTAAACCTCCGGGAGCATTTCTTACCAATCTGAATCTATAAGTTCCAAACTGATCTAATCCTTCGAGGTCAAGTGATGTACTGTTTCCTATTCCTTGTGGGGCAGTTGTTCCTGAAGGCGCCAAAGTACTTCCCGTAGGACCAGTGATTAATTGCCAGGTAGTTACTGTTCCACCTGTAAATGTAAATGGCAAAGAAACAGTTGTTTGAGGATAAGGGAGGAATGTACTGGTACTGGCGAAAGATATGGTGGGTGGGGTTGCGTATTGAACAGTATAGTTCCCAGCCGACACACATCCTGTGATGTTATTGGTAATGGTATAACGGAAAGTACTCGATGAGCCGGGTGTTAATCCTGTGATAGAGGTAGTCGGACTATTGGGAGATACAATGGTACCTGAACCGGAGAGGACTGTCCATACACCTGTTTCATTGGTAAGTGAGGGTGGGTTAGCAGAGAATACCGTAGAAGATGTATTATCACAGAATATTCTGGTGGCATTGCCTGCGGAAGTTATGGCCTGCTTGGCAGCAGGAACAATAATAATAACTTCATCGGAACCACTGGCACATGGCCCGCTGACAGTCCATCGAAAAGTATAAGTACCTTGTACAAGTCCGGAGACGGAGGTATTATTGATATTTACGTTTCCTATCACAGGAGTTGTTGGTCCACTCAGGAAAGTCCAGGTACCTATTTGTCCAAATGAGCCATCTCCTCCATAAGAGCCCTGCAGATTAGTGCTCTGAGTGAGATTATAGCATGGGTCGAGATTTTGGTCTCCTCCGGCACTAACTGTGCCACCAACACCAGTGGAAGTAAATGCAACCGTGGAAGAAGTGGAACAGCCATTGGTATTCATAATTGTCCATCTCAAAACAGTCATGCCGCTTGTCCCTTGAGGTATGACTACTGTGGTAGTGGGTGAAGATGGATTAACAATGGTTACATTCGGTCCACTAACTCTTTTCCAGGTTCCTGTTTCCAGCGGTGTTATGGGGGCATTAGCTGCCATTACTATATTTCCCGCACAAAGCTGTGGAATATCTGGTCCCGCGTTAGCAACAGTTGAAGGAAGTGTAGTGAATATAACATCCTGAAAAACCTGGGATCCATCAGCACATCTGGCGGTAATTCTAAATTCATAGGTCTGTCCCTGGGTAGATCCATTTACATTCACGCGAATACTTCCGCCAGTTACCACCTGGTTTCCAAGACTCACACTTGGTCCGGCTATTTGAGACCAGATTGCGTTTCCTCCCGGATAAAACAACCCGTTGGTCTCCCCCTTTAAAACGAATGGTTGGTTCTTACAGATTAACTCATCAACACCTGCATTAACCGAGCAGTTTTGGGCATTCGCCTGATTATTGGTGAAAAGAAAGACACTGCCCAACAAGGCAAATGTTCTGAAAAAAAATGTCTTTCCCATGCGAGAAATTAACAATAGTTAAGGAAATCTAAAAATAATTATAAATTAACACAATTAATTGAAGAAATGATATTTACCAGGTTTTTTATATAAATATTTTTTATTGAGTATAAATAAAAACAAATTAGATACATACGTATCAATTGCCAATAAAAAAAGCCCTCCGATTTGAATTTCGGAGGGCTTCACTATTGAGGGTCTTCAATTTTAAAAATGGTGTGCCAAGGTGAATCCGAAGGTGAAAAATCCATCGGAAACATCAGCTGCGCCGGAACGAAGTTGTCCAGGTTTCACAAACCTATTAGTGGGATTGGCAAAATACTGTGCACGTGCAGGGTTATCGGGATTAGCTGCCCCAATAGTAATTCTGTCGGGATAGGGATCCGGCCCTACATCATCCAAATAATTGGTGAATGCCAGGTGATAGGTAGCAAAAAAGGAAAAGATCGTTTTTTTGTTAACATAGTATCTCAATTGGGCTCCTACAGGTGCTCCCAAAGTAGACGTTGCGTAAACACCCGGTGCAGTACCGCCGGCAGGGGCAATGGTTTGACCTCCGGTGCCGATAGGTTGCAATGGATGCCACTCACCCAAGTATTGACCTTCTGGCGTGAACATGATATAGTCAAAACCAAAGCCGATGGAAGGTCTAAAGCGTTGATTGGAAGAATAGACTCTATTGTTAAAGAAGTCATATTCAAACATAACACTTACAGTACTGGTCTTGGTTCTGAATGACATACCTCTGGAAATTTTTGAAGTATCTCCGGAACGCAAATCGGAACCGGTCAAGGTTGCCATCAGATAGGAGGCGCTGATGGACAGATTCTTTTTCAAACTATATCTAAGTTGTAAACCAAATACAGAATTGAAATCATTGGCAAATAGTTTGGAATTGGATAATGTACCATAGTATATCGCATTCCCGGCCACGATACCTATTTCATATTTCTTTTTATACTCGGAAATAATCACAGGTGGCTTAGCTCTTTTTCTGAAAGCAGAGTCCATCTCCATGCCAGTACCCTTTCCTCCGCCACGACCAATACCCAATCTTTCTCTTTTACTGAACATACTTTTGAGAAAAGTCTCCAAACCTATATATACATCCGGAACAAATTCTCCCTGCTCACCTTCGATACCCCGAATAATAATATAACCGGGTCTGGATTTAAATAAAGTGTCTACAGGCAAGGTAAAGTTCAACTGTACCGTGTTTTTAGAAGCAATATCTTTTTTGTAAGCGCCTGGAGAGATGACAGTATCTGCAGTGCTCACTGAATCTTTGGCATAGATTAAGTGCACGCTCATGTTACGGGCAACTACCGGTCGATTGGAAATCAATTGAACAGACCGCAACCCCTGTCGGAGACTAAATGCATTGGTGACAGGATTGGAACTATCCCCTACCAATTGCCAGCGATCATTGATGAATTTCATGGCCTGCTTGTTCACCATTCGTCCACCACCTGTATTAATTACACCAAATATGTGTGGAGGTATGGTGTCGGAAGGAGCTTGCAGGAAGGGTTGTATGGAAAGCTTGGGACTGGTATAGTTGGACTTATAATCGAAAATATGTTTACGAATCTCTGCCTCATCGTAATCACCCCAATAATTATTAGGTGCCAACAGGCTATCACCATTACCATAAATACCCATGTGTGCTTGCTGTACAATGGTGTCTGCATCTAATTCACGCATATAATTAAAGGAAAAACTATTACCGCTGATATTGGCCACATAGTTGGTTGAGATCAAATCCATTTTTCCAAAAAGAACGTTGTTGGAATAGGTGTACTGTGCATACCCCGATATTTTATTACCTGTGAAAGTGTTGCCCGTAACAGTTATTTTCAAATAATCGCTTCTAAAATCCTCTATTCTTAGCGGAGCATTGTTCCCCCCAAATAGACTTTGTGTTATCTCAACGGATGTTTTAGGGGGATTATCACTGAAAGGAATAAAAGGATTCATGACCTGTACCACTGCCTGTGAACCTACATTATTGATGAATTGACAGTTCTTAATGTATACCCTGGTCCTGAACCAATTATCAGAAAGTAATACAGGTAAACTGAGACTGTCAAAGGTTACAAACTGCATAGAAATCTCACTATTGACAGATTCCTTAATTACAAATCCTCCCCCACTCTGCCCCTTACTACTTGTAACTCTGATGCGGTCTGCAGGAGTTCCGGCAAAACGAACGCTCCCCAGACAAACCACATTAGCACCATTGGCAATTCTTATGGTAGCTCCCGGTTCAGCAACAAATTCGTCAGCTATCGAAACCACATCATTCACGTAATAAATTTTCTTGGTCAAAGTCAATGAACCATAGCTGCCGGACAAAGTATCCTGAGCAAATCCTTGCTGCAAAGAACAGAGAAGCAATAATCCTATAATAATCTTTTTATACATCATTCAATGATTTTATATGTGAGTGGTGATGCATTTCTGGTGGTTCCGTCTGCCATAGTTACCTGGATATTATCGAAAAGAAGCAAATCGCCTTTTCTCAATTTCCGCAACATGCTCTGGAGTTCGGCTGAAAATACATCTCCATAATTCAATTTCCGCTCCGTAATCATTTGGTCTTCATCCTTTGTAATACGGGTAACATAGAAAGAATTAATTCTACCGGGGAATTGTTTGATATCGTATACTTGTAAGTATCCAACTAATCTATTAGCAGCAAACAAATCTTTTACTGTTGCTAACTCCCGGAAATAATTGTTTCCATCTCCATTTAGTTTTACCTGCGGAGGTGGAATCAGGTAAGCACTTACTTTCTTCTCGAATGAAACCTTCTTGTCAAATTTCTTTTTATCTGAAAAACGTAAGGTGTATTGACCTGCTTTAGGGAAACGAATGAAATAAGAATTTTTTTCGTATCTGATATCCGCTTTCGGAGTAACCTCAAAGTCGAAATCAATACCCATCAGGTAATTGAATTCTCTCAAAACCTCATTGGGTATACCCACATAAAAAGTTTCAGAATGCAGAGAAGTTATAATGCGTTGGATGAATTCATCAAAATTATCTGTATTGGAGGCAGCATCATTCGTGGAATCTGCCTGTACCGGATACTTAGGCGTTGCCATGGCTGCCGGGGGTTTGGGCGCAGGATTCGGCGTCCGCTTGAAAGTATCTAATAATTCAGGTTGCTCAATATTTTTAGATGTATTGGTATTGGGCTGGAACAGAATCGCATCTTTTTCTTTTTCAGAATAATAAGATGGCTGATACCCAATGGTCTTTAATGCAGCATTTTGATAAATATTCTCATTTTGGATCAAAATATTTTGAATCCTCTTGATATGGAAGTAACTGATGGCAGTAGGCTTGTGTAAAAAAAGATAATTGGACCAGTCTTTTTCTTTTCCATTGGCATTTACTATTGGATCTTTCATTGGTACCAACTCTGCTATGGCCTGATCAATCCGATAGGGTTGAGATTTGATAAATTTTACCAATTCGAGCAGATCTTCCCGTACTCTATAGATAGCAGAATCCTGTAAGTAAAAATTTTCTGTTAATCGACGGCTATTGAATTCTTTATCAACGTCACTCCCTTTTGATTTAAGATATTTCAGCAGATTCGCATCGAAATCCTTCACCC
>JBJTJJ010000389.1:0-2267 GCA_046095445.1 Sediminibacterium sp. | reverse complement strand
CTAAAGACTGAAAAAGTCTTTGTCTCCACCCAAGTTATTCATACAAGTCAATAATCCCTGATTATGATCGTTGAAGTCGAAGTCCGACATAATAAGTACGTGGCATAGCCGGACCATACATGAAATTGCTGTCCCGGTTTTTACCGATATCAAAATCATTTTGGTAGGCATTGAAAACATTCTTACAACCCATATATACTTCGATCTTACTCTTAAGGAACGACAGATCAAATGTTCTGGCAACACGCAGACTTAGCTCTGTAAATGAACGGGTAGAAACCAGTCGGTCTGTTGGATTGTTAACTGCACCTCCCATGTGTGCTACCCACATGCTGCCGGTATAGACCGCATTGGCATTAATACTCCATTTACTTCCGGTAGGTGTCAGCGTAATATTTCCATATCCATAGCTGTTAGGAGTGCGAAGAAAAATTCGTTCTGGTGTTACGCCGTGCAGTTATTCCACCGGCACACCAACACGACTGCGCTGGACTGTCCAGCCGGCCTCCAGCTGTGCCTGTCGCTTGAAGTTACCCCTCAGTTCTAACGTAACTCCCTGCACCACTGCACTACCGCCATTTATTTTTTCAAAAATTTCCCCAAAGGCATCCGCACCACGATGCTTTAATACAAAGGCATTCCTCAAGCGCGTATGAAAGGCCTCTAATGTAAATCCTGCCACCCAATCTTCCACCGCCTTGTCATAATTCACGGAGGCACTCCAACTTTGTGAACGCTCTTCATTCAACTGTGGGTCTAATCTGACACGAGACACCCCGCCGCCTGCAAATGCAATGTGTAGATCCGTATCAAATGCCTGCGGCGCCCGAAAGCCGGTTCCGTAACTCAACCGAAACTGGGTATTGGCTAGTCCGCGGTACAGCAGCGCCAGTCGCGGACTCACCACGGCATGGTCGAGCAGGTTGTGGCGGTCTATTCTTACACCGGACAATAAATTAAAGCCTTCAGCAAAGTCCCAATCGCTCTGAAAAAAACTACCCCAATCTTTTGTCTGTTGACGAATTAAATAATTGTACCGGGGAATGTTATCATGTATGCGGTCGGATAAATATTCACTCCCGACGGTCAACACATTTCTGCGGCCAAAAAAATTGGACAAGGCATGGTTGAGCTGAAACCCAGCCTGCCAGGAACCGGCATCCGAGACACCATAGGGAGGCTGCTGTAAATGCAGGTTGACATCTGCTGCACTATCGGGGAAGATGCCGGTATAATGGGTGCGGTCGGTTACCTGAAAGGCACCATACAATATCAGGGAAGATCTTTTTTCATTAAAATTCAATTGGTAGTCGATGTTCCCCATACCTACTCGATGGCGACGTTCTTCAGCCTGGGCAGTAAGAAACACCGGCTTGTTCAACATTTCACCGCCACGGCGATATTCATTCAGGTAACTCACCGAGAACTCAATCTTTTCGTTTTCGGAAGGTTTAAAGAATGAAGTAAAACCAACCGAACGGTTCAACAACATGGGTGCTTCTGAAAAATTATCTCTATTGGCATCGAAGTAATCCCGGTTGCGGTGGTGCATGAACAAGGTGATGCCCGATTTCTTGTTCTCTGCCACTATGCTGGCATTGGCATTGAGGTTGAAGTCAGTGGTTTGTGATCCGGTTTGCTGTACAAAACTGTTGATATCGAATCCACTATTGGCGGGCAAACGCGTAATCACATTGACAGTACCGCCGATGGCGCTGGAGCCATAGAGTGAGGAGCCGCCACCACGCACCACTTCGACCCGTTCTATCATGTTCACTGGCAATTGTTCCATGCCATAGAGACCCATGAGGGCGCTGAAGATGGGACGCCCATTCACCAAAATTTGTGAATAGCCGCCTTGCAGACCATTCATGCGCAGCTGGGTATAATTGCAGGTTTGGCAGTTGGTTTCAATGCGTAGTCCGGGCTGGAATTTAAGACCGTCGGAGAGGTTGCACGCCTGTAGGTTATTCAGTGTTTTACCGTTGAGGATATTGACGATGATGGGTGTTTCTGTTTTTCGCTTCAGCGTTTTGGTGCCGGTGACAACGATTTCATTCAATACATGAACAGGAAAGCTATCCACCCGCAGGGTTTGTTGTGCGTTGAGTGGTAGGAAGGGGATGAGTAGAGGGAGGAATAGTAACTGCTTCATTGTTGGTGGCCCAAAGGTACGTTAATGCGCGGCGGGGGTAGATATCGAAATTGGGAAGAAAATGGAAAAGGAATGTTAAGGAAACGGGGCGGAATATTCTTCTGCTGTGTGT